>SLSM01000423.1 GCA_007130445.1 Trueperaceae bacterium
ACCAGGCGTCGGTGGGGACGGAGCGCTCGAGCACCTGCCCCACGTAGCTGCTCCACTCCTGGACACGCAGCTCGGCGCGCACGCCGACCGCTGCCAACTGGCCGACCACGGCCTCGGCCACCTGCCGGTCGTTGAGGTAGCGACCGTCGGGGCTGCCCATCGTGAAGGTGAAGCCGTCGGGGTAGCCGGCCTCGGCGAGCAGCTCGCGCGCGCGCTCCGGGTCGTACGGGATCGGTGCGCAGAGCTCCTCGACGTAGCCGTACATGTAGGGGTTCAGCGGGCAGCCGTTCGCGACCCCGTCGCCGCCCAGGATGGTGCGGATGATCGTGTCCTTGTCGACGGCGTGGTTCAGCGCCAGGCGCACGAGGGGATCGTCGAGCGGCCCCTCGCCCGTCACGTTGAGCACGATGAAGATGTTGCGGATCGACGGCACCGTGGCGGCGACCGCCTGGCCCGAGCCGGAGACGAGCGGCACGGCCTCGGGGGAGAGGTTGGTGATGATGTCGACGCCGCCCGTGACCAGCTCGGCGACGCGGCTGCTCGACTCGGGGATCGGCCTGAACACGATCTCCTGGATCGACGGCGCGCCGTACCAGTAGTCATCGAAGGCGGCGAGCACCACCTCTTGGTCGCGGGCCCAACGCACGAAGCGGTACGGGCCCGTCCCGACCGGGTTGCTCGCGAAGTGCGCGCCACCGTGCTCCTGGACGTAGGCCTGCGGCACCATGAAGATCTGGGTGAGTTGCGTCAAGAAGGTCGCGAGCGGTCGAGCGGTGTGCACGCGGATGGTGTACGGACCCTCGACCGTGACCTCGCTGACCGAGGTCCACAGGTCGGACGTGCGCAGCGGTGCATCGGCGTCGGTCAAGCGGTCGAAGTTGAACTTCGCGACCTCGGCGTCGAACGCCTCACCGTTGTGGAACGTGACGCCCTCGCGCAGCTGCAGCTCCCAGGTGAGGTCGTCGATCGGCGTGGCCTCGGTGGCCAGCCAGGGAATCAGGCCACCGTCGACGGCACGCTTCATCAAAGGGTCGAAGATGTTCGCCGTGACGTTGCCGGTGGGCGTCTCGCGATGATCGTTCGGGTCCATCGTGGTGGCGTCCACGCCCTGTGCGATCACCATCCGGCCGGATTGGGCTTGGACCATACCGAGCGTCAGAACGACGATCGACAGGGCTACGACGAGTGGAGTCCTCATCTCGTGCCTCCTTCGCGTGGCGAAGCCACGTCGGCTGGGTTGATGAGCGCACTGTAGCGCACGAGGCTCAGCGGTGTGCGGCATGGTTGGTCCGGATCGGCTTGCGCTTTGGGGCGGCACACCCCATACTGTCCGCACCCGAAGGGGGTGCAGCATGGACCGTCCGAACGCTCAACGCGCGCGGGCACTCGCCGTCATCGCGGCGGCGGCCCTGCTCATCGCGCTCGGCCTCGTGTTCCGCTTCGCCTAAGCCGATCCGTTACCGTACCGCCACGCCCGTTCAGGGCACGGGCGGCCGACGTCAGCGTCCGTCGCGATCGCCTTCGTCGACCGCTTCGGCCGAACCGTGGACGGGGTGCGCGGCACCCACCTGGGCGCCCGATGGCTGGCGCTCGTGGGCGGGCGGTCGCGTGGCCAAGAGCGCGGTCGCGAGTAGGACGCCGGCGAGCACGAGCGTCTCGGCGCGGACGCTGGCTCGTAGGGGCGCGTACATGTGGAGCGTCGCCATGTAGGTGCCCGTCGCCATCAGCGTGACGACGGCGGCGAGTCCGAGCCGTGAGACGCCGCCGACGAGGGCGCGCAGCCTGGCCCCTAGTGACCACACCGGCATCACGGCTAGCGCCAGCAGCGCGCCGGACCAGCTCGCGGTCGCCGCCAGGTGCATTAGATCGCCCACGAAACCGAGCGTGCCCATGGAGCCGCTATGGCTCACCCAGCTGATCGTCGCAAGCAGCGCCATGGCGCCAGCGGCGAACGCCGCACGCTCGCTGGCGCGCCGACCGAGCGGGAAGGCGGCCCACGCGGCGATCGGCAGGGCGAGGGCGCACCGGAGGACGACCGCACCGGAGGACGACCGCACCGCCCTGGTGCGTCGAGCCGATGACGACACCATCGACGCCGGGCTCGGGCCGCAGGGAGTCGGCGTGCGCGACCGCGGAAGCGACGACGAGCAGCGAGGCGGTGAGCGCGAGACACCGGAGCCCCCTCACGGGAACGCCAGGTCGGAGAGTGGCCGCACCTCGTGCGTGGCGAAGGTCTCGTCGACCATGGTGCGGACGATCAGGTCGAGTGCGTTGCGTTCGTCGGTGAAGACGGGCTCGCGCACCATCCCGACGATCACGCGGTACTGCTCGGCGCCCTCGGCGCCGACCACGATCGTCTGATGCGCGAACGAGAGGCCGACGAGCGCTGAGATGGCGACGCAGACGAACGCCGCCAGGGTGCGTGCAGTGGTGGGGGAGAACATGGTGGTGGCTCCTGCCTGGTCGGTGCGCCACGACGCCGCGCGTGAGCGCGCGCCGCGGCGGCTGGGATCGTGTGCCGGAGCCGGCAGTGCAGCTGGCAGTGCAGCTGGCAGTGCAGGTGGTGGTGGCCGCGATCAGCCGGTCGCTGACGCGGGCGGCGGCGCTGGCGGTGGCGCGCGGCTTCGGACGTGCCGGAGGTGCTCATCGGCGACGAGCGGCACCCGCGGGCGTGGTGCCGGGACCGCGCGTGTCGGGCCAGCGACGATGGCCGCCGGGGTGAGCGTGACAAGCGCGCCGACCAGGCATGCGAGGCAGTGGACGTCGCGCGTCGCCTCGTCGGTCGGTGTGCCGCGGGTCCGGGCAGCCCACGGAGGGAGCGTAGCAGCGTGTTCCTAGACGACGGCGACGTCGAGCAACGCGGCCTGGTACGCCTCGGGGAGACCCCACGCGCGTGCTCCGCGCCGCAGGTGGTCCAGGTAGCGGCGATCGGGCGGCATGTGCGTCGACCGTCGCTCGCAGACCTCGTAGGTCACGACCTCGATCGTCCGGGTGTCGAAGCCGTCGATGGCGACGCGTGTGTCGATGCGCCGATAGCCGTTGCGACGGCGGCCGGGGACGTACCCCTCGAACGCGTCGAGGCGACGACCGTCGTCGTCGTTGAGCTCGTACACCACGCCCCACACCTCGTGCCCGACGCGCTGCACGACGTCCGCCACGCCACAGCCGCGCTTGGGCGAGTAGCGCGTGAACGCCAGCATGTGGTCGCGCAGGCACGCCACGTGCAGGAAGGCGCTCGACGGGCAGCGCTCGCGCATCTGGTCCCAGTCGAGGTTCGAGCCGTATGCGAAGTACCGCATGGGCGGCAGGGTACCCGATGGACGGCGGCCCGCGCCAGCGGAGCCCGTGCGGCCCGGCGTTCAGCCGCGCAGTTCGTGCAAGCGCTCGCCGAGGGTTCGCCCCCAGGCCCGCGCGCGCGCCTCCTCGCCCTCCTCGAGGGGGCCCTGCTTCCCACCGACGAAGAAGCTCTCGTGGTGGGCCAGCGGTTGGTACCCGCGCGAGGCGAGCCGCCGCTCGATGGTCTTGCTCGCCGATC
>SLSM01000327.1 GCA_007130445.1 Trueperaceae bacterium
GCCACTCGTGTCCGTGCCACTCGTGTCCGCGTCACCCGACGCGGTCTCGTCGGGCGTACCCGAAGCAGGTTCGACCTGGGGAGCAGCTGGCGTGGTGGGCACGGCGGCGGGCGGCGGCGTCGGATCGGTCGCCTGCGGCGCTGCCGGGGGCACTGGTGCCGGTGTCACGGGCGGGGGCGCCGGGCTCGCGGCGGGCGCGCTGGCGGCGGGCTGCGCGTTGCTGCGCACCAGACGCACCACCAGCACGACGACCGCTGCGATCAGCGCGACCGGGACGATGAACCTGAGCAGCGCCCAGATCAGCCCAGCCAGCCAGGCGAAGACGGTGCCGATGGCGCCGAACAGCCACCCAGCGAGCCACAGCAGGCCCGTGCCGAGGAGCAGCGCGATGAGCCCGAAGACGACGAGCTCGACGATCTCCTGTGCGGAACGCTTCATGGTGCCAGTCTAGCATCGCCTTCCCGCGGGTACGCTGAGCCCATGGAACGCCTCGAGGTCGACGTCGCGCGCATGGTCCACGGCGGCCGCTCATTGGCAACCGGTCCAGACGGTCGCGCGCTGCTGGTGCGCGGCGCCATCCCCGGCGAGCGCGTGATCGCGGAGGGAGCTGTCCGCAAGGGCGTGTGGCTGGGCGACGTGGTCGAGGTGCTCGAGCCCAGCGCCGACCGCCTCGAGGCGCCTGCACACCCGGGTCTCGACTTCGGGCACGTCCGCTACGAGCGGCAACTCGCGCTCAAGCGCGAGGTGCTGCTCGACGCCTGGCACCGTTCCGTGGGACCCTCGGTGCCCGCGCCGGACGTCCAGGACGTCGTCGCGTCGCCGCAGGTCTGGGGGTACCGGAACGCCGTGCAACCCGCGCTCGCCGGGCGCGACGACGAGTCCAGCGGCGGCCTCGGGTACCGGCGCCCGGAGACGCACGAGGTGGTCGTGCTGGACGACGACCCGACCGCCATCGCGGCGTGTCGTGCCGCCTGGGCCGCCGTCGCGGCCCGGCGCTGGCCGGGGGGCGTGCGCGAGGTCGCGATCCGCGGCAACGACCAGGGCGAGGCGCTCGTCGCGTTGGTCGCCACGACGCCCGCTCGCGCCCTGCTCGATGCGGCCCATGCCCTCGTCGCGGCTGGCGTGACGGGCGTCGCGCTCGCGCCGTACGACCCGCGCGGGCGCTTCCGCGGCGGTGCCGAGCGGCTCGCTGGGGCCCGCAACCTGCGGCAACGCTACGGCGACGTGGTCCTGACGATCACGGCGACGGCCTTCGCGCAACCGAACCCCGAGGCGGCTGGGGCCCTCTACCGGCGGCTCGCCGCCGTCGCGCCGGAGGCGCGGCATGCGCTCGAGCTCTTCGCCGGCAACGGCGCGATCGCCATGCACCTGGCCCCGCGCGTCGCCAAGGTGACCGCGATCGAGATCGACCGCGGCAGCGTCGAGCGCGGCCGCCAGGACGCCGGCGCGGCCGGCATCGGCAACCTGGTGCTGCTGCGCCGCGATGCGCGCGACATGCGCGTCCCGGACGACGTCGACCTGGTCAGCGTCGACCCTCCGCGGGCGGGCCTCTCGGCCGACGTGCGGGCAGCGATCGCCGGCAGCCGCGCGAGGGCGCTCCTGTACGTCGCCTGTGACGTCGCGACCTGGGCGCGCGACGCCTCCGACCTGCTCCGGCGCGGCTGGCACCTGACGCTGCTCGAACCGTTCGACTTCCAGCCGCACACCCACCACCTCGAGTTGCTCTCGCGCTTCGAGCGCGCGCCGACGACCGGCTGAGGCGTGCTCCCTCGCCGGCTGGTGCTGCGCCTGCTCGGCATCGGCGCCGGTTCGTTGGCGCTGGCCGCGATCTGGGGCCTCTACAACGTGTTCATGCCGCTGCTCCTCGGCGCGTTCATCGACAGCCGCGCCGTGCGCGGCGCGATCATGGGCCTCGACAACGTCGTCGCCATCATGCTCATCCCGGTGGTCGGCGCCTGGTCGGATCGCGTCGATGGGCACTGGGGGCGGCGGCTGCCGTTCCTGCTCGTCGGCGTGCCGATCACGGCGCTGGCGTTCGCCGCGTTGCCGTGGGCCGCAGCGGCGTTGTGGACGCTGCTGCTCGTCGACGTCGTGTTCCTGCTCGCGATCACGGTGTATCGCGCGCCGCTCGTCGCGTTGATGCCCGACCACGTCGCGGAGTCCGCGCGGCCCACGGCGAACGGCGTGATCACGCTGATGGCCGCGATCGGCGGCGCGGTGGCGCTGCTCGTGATCGCCCCCACCTTCGACCGCGCGTCCTGGCTGCCCTTCGCGCTCGCCGCCGGCCTGGCCCTGTCGACCCTGATCGTCCTCGTCGTCGCGGCGCAGCGCCACCCGCCGCACGTCTCCACCGGCACCATCCAAGACGACGCCCCGCTCGTGGGCGCACTCCTGCGCGACCTGCGCTCGCTCACGCAGCGATCGCAGCGCCGCGCGCTGTGGCTGCTCGCCGGGCTCTTCGCGTGCTTCTTCGGCTTCGCCGCCGTCGAGGCGCAGTTCAGCGTCCTCGCCACCGAGACGCTCGGCGTGAGCGGTGGCGAGGCCGGACGTATGCTCGGCTTCGCGAGCGGTGCGTTCGTGCTCGCGGCGCTGCCCGCAGGCGCGGTCGCGCGACGGCTCGGGTCGCTCCCCACCATGTGCGTCGGAGCGGCCGTGTTGGCGCTCGCGCTCCTCACCGCGTTCGTGCGCTTCGACCCGACGGTCTTGGCCGTCGCCATGGCCATCGCGGGCGCCGGTTGGGCGGCGGTGCTGGTGCCGGCCTACCCGCTCGTGGTGGGTCTGGGCGGACGCGACCGCATCGGTTTCTACACCGGCATGTACTACCTGTTCGGGTCGGGCGCGGCGATCGTCGCGCCGGCGCTGGTCGGTGGCGCGATGGACGTGTTCGGGAACCCTGCGCTCCTCCTGGCGTCGGCCTTCGCCCTCGCGCTCGGCATCGCGCTCCTGCTGGCGTCCGGGCGGCACGGCGTGCAGCGCGCCGGGCGGTAGACTCCGTGGCGTGTTGGCGAAACGCGTGATCCCCTGTCTCGACGTGCACGACGGCCGTACCACCCGTGGCCAGCAGTTCGGCAAGGTCGAGCTCGGCGAGCTCACCGACGTGGGCGACCCGGTCGAGCTGGCGCTGCGCTACGACCGCCAGGGCGCCGACGAGCTGGTGTTCTACGACATCACCGCCACCGCCTTCGGGCGAGCGAGCATGTTGGACGTCGCGACGCGCGTGGCTGAGCGCTGCTTCATGCCGCTGACCATCGGCGGCGGCGTGCGCTCGCTCGCCGACTTCCGCGCCCTGTTCGACGCCGGCGCCGACAAGGTCTCGATCAACTCCGGCGCCGTGAGCGACCCCGAGGTCATCCGCGCCGCGGCCGAGCACTACGGCTCGCAGGCGGTGGTGCTGTCCATCGACGCGCGGCGGCGCGACGACGGGCGGGGCTGGGAGGTGTTCGTGGCCGGCGGCCGCCGTGCGACCGGGCTCGACCTGATCGCCTGGGCCGAGCGCGGCCAGGCCCTCGGCGCGGGCGAGATCGTCCTGAACAGC
>SLSM01000126.1 GCA_007130445.1 Trueperaceae bacterium
CAGATCGCGCGCTCGAGGTACTCGGCAACGGGCATGCCCGTGGCGCACTCGGGGGCCACGGCGGCACGCGATGGGAAGACGTGGAGGTCGCCAGGGTCCGAGCGCCCAAGGGCTAGGAGACGCTACGCTCGCACCCCCTCCGAAGGTTCGACCACCGGTATGGCGACCCGTCCGTCTGAACCGATGTCGAAACGCGGCGCCGTCGGATTGCCCCTGAACCGCTCACGGACACGCTCGTACCCCACTTGGCTGAAGGGGCATACCTTCACGCAGATGGCACAGCCGTAGTGCTCCGTGAAGTAATCCCGGCAGCGGCCGTGGTCGATGCACTGGCGGCCGCCGTTGCCTCGTTCGGCGGGAGCGTCGAAGATCGCTTCGACGGGGCAGCTGCGCACGCACTTCCGGCACATCGCGCAGAAATCGCGGACCCACGCGTGCTCGTTGCTTTCGCGCAGCGGGAGGTTGGCGATGTTCGTGTAGATGGTGCTGATACGCAAGCGCGCACCGCCTTCGGGCGCGATCAAGAGACCGTGGTACCCGATCGCGCCGAGTCCCGCCAGCTCGGCCAGGTGGGGATAGTCGGTGGTCCCTCCCAGCGCCGTGCCTGGGAACGCGGAGAAGCCGCGCTGGCGTAGGAAGCCCGCGAGCGCGCTGGCGATCGTCGTGAGGTCCTTGTAGCCGTCCATCACCTCGAGCTGGCACTCGAGGCTAGGGGCGCTGTCGATCGGCTCTTTCTCCATCTCGACGGTGAAGACGATCGCGTACGGGTGCGGGATCGACTTGCCGGCGAAGATCGCGTCGGGCGGGACACGGACGAACGCGATGTCCTTCGCGCCGAGCCTCCGAGCCCGATCGACCAGCTCGTCGATGTCGGCTGCGCTCGCCTCGCTCCGCCGAGCCGGTGCCGCGGTGCCGTACAGGTTGGCGCCGAGGCGCATGTGCGCGAGAATCGGGAGGACGCGCCGCGCTACGCGGAGGCGGTCGGCGCCGCGGATCTTGGTGAGCGCCATCCGCTCGCGCGGCAGGCCCGACTCGAACGGCGTACGTGGCAGCGCACCAGAACCGGGTGGCACGACCGTCTCGAGCTGGTGCATGTGGTCGTCGGCGGCATCGAGCAGCACGTCGAGGGAGAACCGGCGGCCGGCGCGGAGTTGGCGAAGCATCTGACGGAACACGGGGAGCATCCCTTCTGCAAAGTGAACGTTCGCTCATCAATCCTAGGCGCGGGCACCCCCATTGTCAAGAACGATCGTTCATTTTACGATAGCCCCATGCCCAAGGTTTCCGAGGCGTACCTGACGGAGCGCCAAAACCACATCCTCGACGCCGCCGTCCGCTGCTTCGCCGCGAACGGTTTCCACGCCACGGGGATGGCCGACCTCATTCGAGAGAGCGGTCTCTCAGCCGGAAGCGTCTACCGCTACTACCGCAGCAAGGACGATCTCATCGCGTCGATCATCGAGCGGCTGCTCGACGGCTTGTACGCGCAGCTCGTCGAGGCGAGCAAGCTTGTCGACACCATGCCCGCGATGGTGGCGGGCGCGGTCGACATCGCCGAACGCACCTTCAGTGGCCCCGAGAGCGACTACGCGCGGCTCCTCCCCCAGGTCTGGACCGAGGCGCTCCGAAATCCTGCCGTTGCGAAGACCGTGCGCGAGGCGTACGGTCGCATCTTCGACATGCTCGAGGACCTCATCGTGCGACTGCAAACCGACCGACGGCTGCCGGCCGACCTCGACCCGCGAGGCGCCGGGCACCTCCTGTTCGCCCTCGTGCAGGGGTACATGCTGCAGCGACTCATGGTGGGCGCGGATCTCGATCCCAGCAGGTACCTCGCCGCCGTCCACGGGCTCCTGCTCAAACCCGGGTCGTGAACACGTGGGCGGCGGCGGCCGCCGTGGCGGCGCGGACGAAGCTGCCGGCTGGAGAGGCGGATCTACCCGGACGGACCACGGACGATGCGGGACCGGCGCTCACTCCTTGGTCGCGACAACCGTCCCTGTGGTGGCGGGGAGGCAATCGACCGACGCATACGTCCCCGTGACCGTCGACTCGCTCCTCGTGCCGGTCATCCCGTACGAGCAGTCCGTCGAGGTCCAGAACACGCGTGAACGAGAGCGTCCCGGCTCCGAGAAGTGAGTCGGTCATGCTGCCGCTCCAGTCGCCCGAGTACGTGAAGCCGGCGGCACCGGTGTGCAGGCAACGAGACCGATGACGAGGAGCTGCAGAGCGCTAGCGGTGACACGACGTGTCGTCTCAAGCATCATTCCTCCTCGAGGTCGCACCCTTCAGGGTGGCGCCTCTCGATAAACCTATGTGCCGAAGCCTCGAGAAGCAGTACACGCCCGACGCCTGCGACCAGCTCGGTGACTTCATGCTGGAGGTGGAGACCAAGGTGCCACCGCTGACGGAAACGCGGGCGGATGATCTGACCGGGGTGCCGAGGCGATACGCGGGATGCTCGGTTGTCCGCAAACCTCACGGCAACGAACCGAGATGGCCACGAGCCCCCACCACCTTCTGGTGGGGGCCGAACCAATGGCGCGCATGCGAGGCATCCAGCGGCCGCGTGCGAGCGACGTCTCCACGAGAACCAGGGCCCGTCGACGCTCTCGTCCGCCCGTCGCGCACGTCGGTGTCGCGGCACGGGACCTCGCGGCGACACCGCTCGACGCCTGGCGGAGGTCCCCCACTGGGCCATCCATCAGGACGCCGTCACCGCGACCACGACTTTGCCGCGCGCGCGCCGCGTCGCTACGTATGCCATGGCGTCGGCCGCGCGCTCGAACGCGAACACCTCGTCGATCACCGGCGTGATCCTCCCGTCGACCGCCATCGCCGCGAGGAGCGCCAGGTCGACGGCGTTCGGCGTCGACAGGTACGACCGCACCCGCTGCCGGCCGAGGAGCGCGCGGCCCTGCGCCTTCAGTAACCTGGCGATCGGGCCACCGTCCGGCCCCGCCTCGCCGCTGTTCGTGACGAGCCTGCCTGCCGGCGTGAGCAGCGCGAGCAGCTCGCCGAGGCCGTGGTTGCCGACGTTGTCGAGGATGACGTCGTAGCGGCGATCGCTTCGCGTGAGCGGCCCCTGCGTGTAGTCGATGACGTGGTCGGCGCCGAGGCGGCGCACGAGCTCGACGTTGCGCGTGCTGCACACGGCCGTGACGTCGGCGCCGAGGGACTTCGCGATCTGGATCGCGAACGTTCCGATGCCGCCGGCGGCGCCGTTGACGAGGACGTGCTCACCCCCCTGCACGCGGGCGGCGTCGCGCAGGCCGTGGAGCGCGGCGAGTCCCGCCATCGGCAGGGCCGCGGCGTGCTCGACCGACAGGCTCGCGGGCCGGTTGGCCACGACGCCCACCTTCGCCCGCACGTACTCCGCCAGCGCGCCGTCGCTCGAACCGAACACGGCGTCTCCGACGGCGATGTGCGTCACGCCGGCGCCGAGGGCCACGACGGTGCCCGAGAAGTCGTGCCCGCGCACGCGGTGGTGCCGAGAGGGCCTGGCCAGCCCCA
>SLSM01000188.1 GCA_007130445.1 Trueperaceae bacterium
AGCGCTCGCCGCTCACCATCAAGGCGTTCGTGCACCTGTCGTACGTCGGCCTGGTGCCGGCGGGGCACACCGACCTGCGCTTCGGCGAGCTCTTCGATCACCGCCTGGCGGACGTGGGCGCATGTCTGCGAGCGCTGCGGGAGCACGCGCCTCACGTGCTGGGCGTGAAGATCCGCCTGGGCACGAACTCCACCGGCCCGAACGGTCTCTCGTCGCTCCAAGCCGCCCGTGCCGTGGCCGACGCGAGCGGTCTCCGGCTCATGGTGCACGTGGCCGACCCGCCACCGCTCCTCCCGGACGTGCTCCCGTACCTCCATGCGGGTGACCTGGTGACGCACACGTGCACCCCCGGTCTGATGGGGATCCTCGATGCCGCCGGGCGCGTGCGCGACGAGGTCTGGCGTGCGCGCGAGCGCGGCGTGCTCTTCGACCTCGGGCACGGCTCAGGGAGCTTCTCCTTCGCGGTGGCGCGCCGTGCGCTCGAGCAGGGTTTCGTCCCCGACATCCTCTCGTCTGATCTGCACGCCTACAACGTGGACGGCCCCGTCTTCGACCTGCCCACCACCCTCACCAAGTACCTCGCGCTCGGCCTGTCGCTCGCCGAGACGCTGCGCCGCGCCACCCGCGTACCTGGGCGCCTGCTCGGTGAGGACGTCGGGACCCTGCGCGTCGGCGCCCGCGCCGACATCGCCGTGCTGCGCCTGGAGTCCGGCCGCTTCGGCCTCGGTGACTCGACCGGCGAGGTGGTCGACCACCACGAGCGTCTCGCCGTGCACGCGACCGTGCTCGCCGGCCGCCGCATCGTTGCCGACCCGACCGTGCGACCCCAAGGCAAACGCAAGCCCGGCCTGCCGCCGATCGACCGCCGACTCACGCCGCCCGCCGGGCACGCGCCCGCTCGATAGCCCACCTGGAGGCCCCATGCCGAGCACCGTCCCGCCCACGACCAGCCGTCACCACCTCGCCGACCCGATGCTCGCGCGTTTCGAGCCGCTCGAGCGTGTGCTCTGGTTCGACGACTTCGACCGCGGCACCTGCGGTTGGACGGCCCACATCGGCAACTACGAAGGGACGCTCGACACGTTGCTGCCGGCGTACGCCGACCTCCGTCCAGCCCAACTCTCGAACCTGACGATGTGGGACGTGGGTTCGATGGGTGCGATGGACGGCACCTACGCGCTGAAGCTCGCCACGCGGCCGACACCGGGCCACATGTCGATCCTGATCAAGCGGCAGACGTGGCGCGAACTCGCCGACGTTCGGTTCGAGGGCTACCTGGCGTACAAGCCCGAGGCGAGCGAGTTGGTGCTCGGCGAGCTCGACGTGCGCGCGTTCGGCATCGGCTTCGACCTGCAGGACGACAGCTCGCGCTGGATGCCGCAGTACCGCTTCCTCAACGCCGAGGGGGGAGAGCCGGCCGCCGGCGGACGCACCGAGCAGCAGAGCCGCGTGACGCCGAAGGGGAAGTGGCAGCACCGCACCGAGACGAGCGCGTTCCACCAGATCGGCGGCACGGGGAGCACGATCTCGCACTGGCACCTCGCCGACGAGGGCTGGAGCGACATCCCCGGCGGCGAGCAGATCATGTGCTACAACGAGATCCCCACCAAGGTGAACTGGTTCTACGTGCGCGTCGACATCGACCTGCAGGGGCGGCGGGTGACCCGCCTGCAGTGCAACGACCTCGTGCTCGAGGGCCCGCTCGACTTCATCGAGTTCCCAGCGATGCCGAACCTGCGCGGGATGCTCAACGCCTTCGTGTGGATCCAGACCGACACGCACAAGCGTGCGTTCCTGTACCTCGACTCCTGCGTCCTCTCGACCTCGGCGGTGGGCTGATGCGGCAGAGCCACACGGCGGTGCTCGCACGCAACGAGACGTGGTCGGGCGAGGTGGCGACCGAGCCGTTCGAGGTGGCGTGGGCGACCGAGGCGATCGTGTTCCTGCGGGTGTTGGAGCCAGTGGAGGTTCCGGACGGCGTCACCCTGCGCGTCCAGATCTCGGCGGACGGCATGCGTTGGTGCGACGAAGGCTCCGTGATCGCGCTCGGCGGCGACCCCGACGTGCCGACGTTCGTGCGCGTCACGCACTTCGGTGGCTGGTTGCGCCTGGCGGGCTCCCTCGCCGATGGGGTCGAGGCCAAGGTGGTGGCGTACCTCGCGCTGAAGGGGTAGGCAGGACGGGGTCACACGTCCCGAGCGGGTCGATACGTGACCTCATGGACGGTGTCTCGGATCTTCGGTCGGGTGCGGCGGTTCGGACCCGTCGAGGGAGCGGCGACCCGAGATTCGGTTGGATCACGAAGGCGCTACCCGTTGGCGTGCCGATGGCGCCGGAATCGCATGAAACCCGCGATCCCCGCCGCCGATAGGCCAAGGCTCACGAAGAGACCGAGTTGCCAGACTCGAACGCTCGCGGCCAGGGCGGCAAGCATCTCAGGCGTGGGATCTTGATAGGGGAGTGCCTCAGCGGCGAGGACGAGGTAGCAGACGATCGCCGATGCGAACCCGACCATCGCTGCGATCGCGCCCGGAGCACGCATGATCTGGAATGTAGCACTCCGGTGTAGCGGCGGGCCGCGTAGCGAATCGTCTGCTGCGACCGGTCGTGAGGCCGTTTCCAGCAGACGGTCAACGAGATCCGAGGGTTGTGCCGCATAGTGCACGGGCGTCACCACGGCCTGAGCGCAGGACCCGCCACAACGCCGAAAACACCTAGAACGCGAGCTGGAGCGTGAGGGGAGTCAAGGAGGTGTAAGAGCCACCGGTTATGGTCGCGTGATACCCAACGAGCGTCAGCATTCCGTTCGTGGAGGTGGAAGGCAGCAAGAATATCGGGTTCACCGGGTGGCTGAGAACGATCGATTCGGCATTCGTCGTCGGGTGGGCGATGGACGACTGACTGGACACCGATCTGGTGCTGAACGCCTTCTTGATGGCGCAGCACGTGCGGCGCCCGGAACCCGGCTTGGTCCATCACTCGGATCAGGGAAGCCCGTACGGAAGCCTTCGCTTCGGCCGTCACCTACGCGCTTCGGGTGTCGTGGGCAGCATGGGACGCTCCGGGACGCCAGCGGACAACGCCGTCGCCGAGAGCTTCTTCGCGACCCTGCAGACCGAGCTGCTCGATCGGCATGCCTGGCCGACCCGCGACTCGCTGCGAGTGGCGATCTTCGAGTTCATCGAGGTCTTCTACAACCGCCGCCGGCGCCACAAGCACCTCGGGCAAGTCAGCCCCGACACCTTCGAGAAGAGGTGGTACGAGCAACAAGCGCAGGCTCAAGTCACAAGCTCATCACCGTCCGCGGAGGACGGGTCACTCCCATCGGCGCTTCTCGGCGCCCCCCCGGGGTCGCTAGCGTGCGAGTGTGCACGCGCATCACGAGATGTGATGCAGATTGTAGGATGGAGTGTGGTACGTTGCTGCCCATGAAGGTACCGGTCAGCGCCCGAGTCGATGCCGACCTCATCGCGTTCCTCGACGCCTACCGCGAGCGCGAGGGTCTCGGGTCG
>SLSM01000345.1 GCA_007130445.1 Trueperaceae bacterium
ACCCCCATCGGGCGCATCGTGCACTCGGGCGACTTCAAGCTCGACTACCACCCGGCCGACGGCAAGACCAGCCACCTCGCCAAGATCGCCGAGGCCGGCCGCGACGGCACCTTGCTCCTGATCGCCGACTCCACCAACGCCGAACGACCCGGCTACACCGGCAGCGAGCACGACGTGATGCTGGCCGTTGACCAGATCGTCGCGAAGCGCACCGGCCGCGTGATCGTCACCACGTTCAGCTCGCATATCCACCGGCTCCAGAACTTCGTGCGCGTGGCAGAGAAGTACAACCGCCGCGTGGCGATGGAGGGCCGCTCGATGGTCAAGGCCCTGCGCATCGCGCACGAGCTGGGCTACATCGAGGCGAAGCACCCCTTCGTGGAGATGGACAAGGTCGACGGCATCCAAGACGACAAGCTGCTGGTCCTCTGCACCGGCTCGCAGGGCCAGCCGATGGCCGCACTGTCGCGGCTCGCTGCCGGCACGCACCGCAAGATCACCCTCAAGCCAGGTGACACCGTGATCATGTCGTCGAACCCGATCCCGGGCAACGAAGAAGCGGTGAACCGCGTCGTCAACCAGCTCTACGAGCGCAACGTCGAGGTGCTCTACCCGCCGAACTATAAGGTCCACGTGTCGGGTCACGCCAGCCAGCAGGAGCTGATGCTCATCCACGACCTGGCGCGGCCGCGCTTCTTCATCCCCTGGCACGGCGAGGCGCGCCACTCGGTGCACCACGCCCGCCTGGCGGCCTCGATGCCGCGTCCACCGCAGAAGACGATCATCCCGCACAACGGCGACGTGATCGAACTGACCAAGGACGACATCAAGATCGTCGGCAAGGTCGACGCGGGGCTCATCTACATCGATTCCGTGGGCAAGTCGAGCGATCCGATCGACGAGCCGATCATCCGCGATCGCCAGGCGCTGTCCGAGGAGGGCGTCGTCGTGATCATGGCCGTCGCCTCGCAGACGAAGCCGAGCGTCGAGGTGATCACGCGCGGCGTCGCGGCGGGCGGCAACGGCGTCTCGGCCGAGATCGAGCGCCTCGCGCTCGAGGCCCTCACCCGCGGCATCCGCGAGAAGCGCCGCCTGCAGGACATCCGCGACGACATCTTCTACCCGGTGCGCCGCTACCTCAGGAAGGCGACGGGCCGCAACCCGCTCATCCTGCCGACGGTGTTGGAGGGGTAGCCAACGCCTCCCGTCGCCCGGCGTGACCGGCCGCAGTCCTTTGATCGTGCCCACGGTGTTGGAGGGCTGAGCCAGACCGCGGCCGGTGCCCGGCGAACGGAGACGTGACCGGGCCGCGCCACCTTCGGCGCGGTCCGGTCACGTCCGTCAGCGGCGCTCGACGCCGGCCGGCCACGCCCCCGTCAGGAACGTCTCGATCATCGCGACGACCTCGTCGTTGCGCTCGTTCCACACGTGGTGGCCGACGTCCTCGAACTCGCGCCAGCCGATGTTCGGAACCACCTCGGTGTAGGCGCGTACCCCTGCGAGCGCCCACGCCTCGTGGTCGCCGTAGAGCAGCAGTACCGGCGGCTGCGCGGCGCTGAGCTCCTCGCGCCAGTTCCAGTCGCCCCACGACCCGATGAGCCCCTCGAACACGAGCGGGAGGACGTTGTCCGGGTGCATGTTCTCGTACTGGCACCAGTTCGCCGCCTCGAGGAGCGCGATGTTGGACAGGTCGACGTACGAGTCCGCGAAGCCGACCTGCATGTCCAGGACGCAGTAGTCGTACGCCATGGTCCGGTCGCGTCCGTCGGCGCGCATCGCCTCGAGCTCCGCCGCGGCGTCCGAGACGTCGTGGACGATCGGATGGTCCGGTGGTCCCATGAGGCCCGCCTCGATGGCGAAGGGGGCCATCGCGATCGCACCGGCGACGGCTGACGGGTGCCGCGCGGCATAGAGCATCGCCGTTGGGCCCCACAACGAGCCCCCGAGGTAGTACACGCGATCGGCCCCGAAGTGCTCCCGGATGGTCTCGGCGTCGGACAGCTCGTACGCGAGCCCGACGCGGTCGAAGTCGTCGGGGCGGTCCGAGAGCCCGAAGCCGCGCGCGTCCCACAGGACCGCGTCGATCCTCTCGAGGAGCGGTGCGAGCGTCACCACCATCTCGATGCGCATCGGGGTGAAGAGCACCGGCGTGCCCGTGCCGAAGCGTTGGTAGAAGAGGCGGACGTCGGGCTCGACCTGGATGAAGCCCGACTCGGTCGGCCGCGGCTGCGCGGCGGCCATGGCGACGAGGCTCAGGACGATGAGGACGACGGCGGTTCGCACGAGGTTCGTGTGACGCATGTTGGCTCCTTCGCTGCTGCTCTCGGATGCGGGTACCCGGGAGGGAGCGTAGCGAGCCGTGCGTGAGCCGAACGTGATGTCGCGTTGGGCATGGTCCTCGCGGGGAACGACGCTGTCCGCGCGTTCCTCAGCGGCCTGCACGATGCGGGGTTCACGTCGATCGCCTTCGAAGAGGAGCACGTTCGCGTGCTCGGCTCGCTCGGCTACCAGTACGGCATGTGGACGCTGCATGGCGCGGAGTCGGGGGTCGGCGGCTACGTCGTCGCCGTCTGGCGGCACGACGGTAGCGACTGGCGGGTCGAACCGCCAGGTGCACGGATCCGGGTCGAGTCGCGGGAGCGATCGTCCGGCACGATGCAATCGCACGAACGGGGTCCGCCGAGTTGCGGGCCCCGTGTCCGTCATCGGTACGGTGCGTTCGACCGTCCCACGTCGCGCGTCAGCGCGGACGACCGCCCGCACTCGTAGAGGACCCGAAACGGGGCGATGACGGTCGACGTGGACCAGGGGCGTTCAAGTCGTCCGTGCCTCCCACCACGCGCCGAGCAGCTCGGGCGACTCGACCGTCAGCGCGCGGCCCTCGTCGATCACGTCCTCCTCGATCAACAACGCATCGTTGCGGCGCTGCTGGCAGTCCCAGCCGGCCACCGGCAGCGAGCCGCCGTCCCGGTAGAACGCGACGAGACGTGCGAGCGGCGCCGCGTACAGCACCGTCACCTCGGCACAGTCGAGCGCGTCGTCGGTGAGCTCGCGCCCCTCGACGAGGGTGACGTACACGTCCTGGAACTCGCGGTCCACGAGGCCGTCGGGGTAGCGCCGCTCGGAGCGCAGCGTGACGAGGTCGTCGGCGCGGCCCGGCGTCACGGTGAGGCCGATCTCCGCTTCGGCCTCGCGCAGCATGTCGAGCACGGTCTCGCCCGGGCGCACGTGTCCGGCGACGCTCACGTCGACCTTGCCGCCGGCGAGGTCCTTCGTGCGCGAGCGGCGCTGCAGCAGCACGTGGCCGTCAGGATGCATCACCCACAGGTGGAAGGCCCGGTGCCAGTCGCCGTCCATGTGCACCGCGCCGCGTGCCTTGCGCACGCCGGTCGGCGCGCCGGTCTCGTCGAGCACCTCGAGCGTCTCGTCCGCGTCGCTCCGCATGCTCCCAGGATAGGCGCAGCGCGGCCGGTGCGGGTCGACTCGGCCGTCG
>SLSM01000151.1 GCA_007130445.1 Trueperaceae bacterium
CCGCGCTCGCGTTCGGCGCGTTCGTCTCGCTGGTGCCCTTCCTGACGATGCTCACCACCTCGCTCATGACGTTGGGCGAGACGTACACGCGCGCTCCGTGGCCGGCCCAGGCGCAGTGGCAGAACTACGTCCAAGCCTGGAACGACGCCCACTTCGACCAGTTCTTCCGCAACAGCGTGCTGATCGCCCTCACCGTGATCACCGGGGTGCTCTTCACGTGCACGCTGGCCGGCTACGCCTTCGCGCGCATCCGCTTCCCCGGGCGTGACGCGATCTTCACGCTGCTGCTCGCCACGCTGATGATCCCGGGGACGGTGACGTTCATCCCCTCGTTCCTGCTGGTGCGCGGCGACGTGGTGCCGTGGGGGAGCTGGATCAACACGCTCCCGGCCCTCACCGTCCCGTTCTTGTCGACGGCCTTCATCGTGTTCCTGTTCAGGCAGTTCTTCGCCCAGATCCCGGACGAGCTGTGGGACGCCGCACGCATGGACGGCGCGGGCCATGGGCGCTTCCTCCTCAGCGTGGTGGTGCCCATGAGCCGGCCGGTCATGCTGACCGCCAGCCTGCTCACCTTCGTGAACGTCTGGAACGAGTTCCTCTGGCCGATCCTGGTCACCACCGACCGCACGTGGCGGCCGCTGTCGGTCGGGCTGTACAATTTCACCCAGGAGGCCGGTGCGCAGACCCACCTCCTGATGGCCGGCTCGGTCATCACCGTCCTGCCAGTGCTGTTGCTGTACTTCGTCACCCAGCGCTTCTTCACCGAGGGCATCGCGACCTCGGGCTTGAAGGGCTGAGGCGAGGACGGCGACGGCGCCGGACGCGCGGCACCCCCTGTGAGGCGTTCATCGGGCGCCCGACACCCACCGCCGAGGCGGTGGCCCAGGAAGGAACCACTCATGCTCCCACTCCGACGCTCCATCGCCCTCGCCAGCCTGGTGCTGGTCGCGGGATTCGCCCTCGCGCAGCGCGACTACGAAGACGTCGACCCGACCGGGCAGACGGTCGTGTTCTGGCACCAGCACGGCGGCGTGCGCGAGGCCGGCCTGCAGGCGGTCGTCGCCGCCTTCAACGCCGACAACCCCTACGGCATCACGGTGATCGCCGAGTTCCAGGGCAGCTACCCCGAGATCTTCCAGAAGATGCTGCTGCTCGCCGGCACCCCCGACGCCCCGAACCTGGTCGTGGCCTACCAGGACCAGGCCGCCGCCTACGCGTTTGCCGACGGGGTGATCGACATCAACGTGTTCCTCGACTCCGAGCGCTGGGGCTTCGAGGCGGACGACCTGGCCGACTTCTTCCCGGGCTTCATCGCGTCGGACGTGAACCCGGTGCTCGGCGGACGGCTGCTCGGCTTCCCGCCCAACCGCTCGGTCGAGGTGATGTACCACAACCTCGACTGGCTGGGCGAACTCGGGTTCGACGGCCCGCCGGCGACGCCCGAGGCGTTCGAGGAGCAGGCCTGCGCCGCCGCCGAGCAGGGCTTCAGCGGCTCGGTCACCGGTGGCCGCAGCCTCGGCTACGAACTGACGCTCGACACCAGCCGCTTCGCCTCCTGGACGTTCGCCTTCGGAGGCGACATCTTCGATGTCGAGACCAACCGCTACACGTTCGACAGCGACGCGGCCATCGCGGCGATGACGTTCCTGCAGCGGCTCTTCGAGCGCGGCTGCGCCGACATCGTCACCGAGCGGTTCGGTGACCAGACGAACTTCGGCCTCGGGACCACCCTCTTCACCGTCGGTTCCAGTTCGGCGCTGCCCTTCTACCGCGACGCCGTCGCGGCAGGAGCGGCGTTCGACTGGAGCGTCGCGGCCGTGCCCCACACCACGCCGGAACCGGTGGCGAACGTCTACGGCGCATCGGTCAGCATCACCGCCGGCCACGCGCCGGAGGCGGAGCTCGCCACCTGGCTGTTCGTCAAGCACTTCACGAGCACCGAGGCCCAAGCCGACTGGGCGCGAGCGTCGAACTACTTCCCGGTTCGCGCCAGCGTCGCTGCGGGCCTGGGCGACTACTTCGAGGCCGAGCCGGCCTATGAGGCGGCCTTCGCGCTGCTGCCGTTCGGCGTGTCCGAGCCGGTCGCGCCGGGCTACGCGTTCGTGCGCGATCGCGTGGCGGCCGAGATGGGGGCGATCGTCGAAGGCGCCGACGTGGCGACCGCGCTGCGCCGCGTCAACGACGAGGCCAACCAGATCCTCCTCGACCAGCTCGCCGACCTCGACTGAGGGTCGCACGGCGCGAGCGGCGTCGGGGACGGTCGCTCGCGCGCGAGCGACGTGGCGGATGTCTCTTCGTGTCGCGTGCCGCGTCCTACACTGGGACATCCGTTCACGGTGTAGGCGCGGCTCGGGGTTCGCGTCGGCATCGGGGCGTGCGCAGCGTGGCGTCGATCAGGGTCGCCCCTCGTGTAGCCGCACGCCGACTCGGCGACCCCAGCGAGAGGCACCCACACATGCCCAAGCTCTATCTCGGTGAGGCGCTCGCGCTCCTCGGCAAGACGCTCCCCTTCATCTGGGTCCGGCTCGGCAGCTACACCGTGCTCGGCCTCGGTCTGCTCGTCTACTTCGGCGTCCTCGGCGGCATCGGTTGGCTGCTCGGCCGCCTGTGGGCGCCGCTGGGGTTCATCTTCTTCCTGGTCGCGATCGGCGGGGCCTTCGCCGTCGTCAGCTGGGCTTCGCGCTACTACTTCCACCTGCTGCGCGCCGCCCACACGGCCGTGATGACCGAGTTCATCGTCTACGGTCACGGACCCCAGGGCGGGCAGATCGCCTACGGGCGCAAGGCCGTCATGGACCGCTTCCGCGACACCAGCATCCTGTTCGCCGTCGACGTCTTGGTCGAGGGCGCCGTCAAGGCGTTCGTGCGCACCTTCGCGCGCATCGCCAGCATCCTGCCCATCCCGGGCATGCGCGGCTTCGGCAACCTGATCGAGCGCGTCGCCCTGATGTCGACGACGTACGTCGACGAGGCGATCTTGTCGCGCGCCTACAAGGAGCGCGAACAGAACGTCTGGCAGGTCGCCTACGACGGCGTGCTGCTGTACGCGCAAGCCTGGAAGCCGATCCTGACCAACGCCGTGGTGCTCGTGCTGATCGGCTACGTCGAGTTCCTGCTCCTGCTCGTGATCCTCGGCATCCCCGCCCTCGCCATCGCCGCTGTCTTCCCGGGCCTGTCGGTGGCCCTGGGCATCTTCGTCCTCGTGGGCGCGTGGATGATCAAGCTGGCGGTCGCCGATGCGTTCTCGCTCGCCGCCACGCTGATCGCCTACCACCGCGGCACCGAGGGGTTGACGCCGAACGAAGAGTGGAAGGCGAAGCTCGAGGGCGTCAGCGACCGCTTCCGCGAGCTCGGCCAGAAGGCGGTCGACAACGCGCAGCGGCGCAGCGGCCCGGCCGCGTCGATGGTCGCCGGCAGCGGCAGCGCGCCGAGCGCGCAGGACACGCCGCCCCCGGCTCCGACGACACCCGACGGGCCCGGGGCGCCCGCGG
>SLSM01000314.1 GCA_007130445.1 Trueperaceae bacterium
CCGGCACGTTGATCGGCCGGATGCGCCTGGAACGCTTCGTCGAGCCGTTCGTGTACGAAACCACGATGCGCGAGGGCATCGACCCGAGCCGCGGGCTCACGTGGGCGGACCGCTTCACGATCGGCCGCGACGAGGTCGTCGACATCGTGCGCCGCATCTGGCCCTACCTGCTCGTCGGCATCGGTCTCGGTGCGGCGATCCACGGCTGGGTGCCCGAGGACTTCTTCGCCCGCACCGCCGGCCCCGACAACCCCTTCGCGGTGCCGTTCGCCGTGCTGCTCGGCATCCCGCTCTACACCAACGCCGTGGGCGTCGTGCCACTGATCGGCGCCCTGCACGCGAAGGGGCTGGCGCTCGGCACGCTGCTCGCCTTCATGCTCTCCGTCGTCGCCCTGTCGCTGCCCGAGCTGATCTTGCTGCGCCGCGTCCTGCGGCCGCGCTTGATCGTCACCTTCGTCGCCGTGCTGGCCGTCGCGATCGTCGTGACCGGCCTGCTGTTCAACGCGCTGTTCGGCGTGGCGACGCTCACGCCCTGACGGGCGCCGCCCGAGGAGGTTCGGCCATGGACATCAAGGTACTCGGACCCGGCTGCCGCAACTGCCGCCGGCTCGCCGATCACGTGGATCAGGCGCTCGCGAGCGCCGGCATCAGCGCCACCGTCGAGAAGATCGAGGACTACGGGCGACTCGCGTCGTTCGGCATCATCAGCACGCCGGCGCTGATGGTGGACGGCGAACTCGTGATGGCTGGGCGCGTCCCTGCGCCGAGCCAGATCGTCGAACTGCTGCGCGCACGCGCCTGAGGTCGCGCCCGGTCTCAGTCGGGTGCGATGGACGCGTCGGCCAGGCCGATGCCCGCGCCGCTCGCCTTGGCGCGATACATGGCGGCGTCGGCCAGGCGGATCAAAGCGTCGAGGGTGGTGGCGGCGTCGGGGAAGACGGCGATCCCGACGCTGGCTGCGATCGTGTAGGGCGATCCGGGCACGATCGGTGGGTCGGACAGCGCAGCGCGGTAGCGCTTGGCGAGCGCCACACTGGTCGGCGTGTCGACGTCGTTCAGCAGGGCCACGAACTCGTCGCCGCCCACTCGCGCCACGAGGTCGCCGGCGCGCGTGTACGCCTGCAGCCGGCTCGCGACCTGTTGCAGCACCGCGTCGCCGAAGGTGTGGCCGGCGCCGTCGTTGATCGCCTTGAACGCGTCCAAGTCGATGAACATCAACGCCATCCCCCAACGCTGCCGCTCGGCCACGGCCAGCATGCGCCGCCCCTCGTTGAGGAACCGTCTGCGGTTGGCGAGACCGGTGAGCGGGTCGTGGTCGGCGCGCAGCGCGAGGTCGAGCTCCCGTCGGCGCTGCGCCGTCACGTCCTCGACCATCACGAAGGCGCCACCCCCCGCGACCGGCCCGCAGCGGACACGCAGCCAGTGCAGCGGCGGGTCGCCGGTCTCGGCGAACTCCACGACGGCGTCGCCAGCGCGGCCGTCGAGTGCGGCGGCGATCGCGTTCGTGATGGCGGCGGCGGCGCTCGGCGGCACCATCGTGCGCTCGCGCACGGCGACGTCGAAGCGCAGGTCGATCGGGTCCTCCGAACTCGGCCAGGCGCGGTTCACGTAGCGCACGACGCCGTCACCGTCGATCACGGCCAGTGGCCACGGCAGCGCGTCGAGCACGCGCAGCTCCGACACGGCGTCGGCGATGCCTTCGGCGCTCACGCCACGGCCTCGCTAAGCACGGCGACGCTGGCGTCCAGCCGCGTACGCCGCTCGGCGGCCGTACCGGACCAGCGCGCCGGATAGAGCTCGATGTCCCACAACCCAGCATAGCCGACGTCCCGGAGTCGCTCGACGAACCCGGACAGCGGCACGCGGCCCTCGTCGAGCGGGAAGTGGGTCCTGCCGGTGTCGCCCACGTCGTGGACGTGCACGTGCGTCACGCGTGCCAGGAAGGCTGCGTCGGGCCACAGGCCGTCGCGCCCGTGCACGTGGTTCCAGGTGGTGTGGCCCAGGTCCCACGTGACACCGAGGGCCGCACCGAGCACGTCTTCGGCGGCGCCGACGACGGCCGTGACCTCCGCGTACGTGCCGCCGAACGGACCATCGGGACGGTATCGGCAGACCTCGAGGGCGGTCGATGCCCCGTGCGCGCGGAGCCACGGTTCGAGGGCGCACAGGTCGCGCACCGTCGTCGTGAAGGCGTCCGGCTCGTGTCGCTTGTGACCGTGAATCGCGCACGCTGCTGGTGCGGCGCCGGGATCGGCCAGTGCGCGCACGGCTGCGACGAGCGTCGCCGGCGCCTCGGCCGGCGTGAACCGCTCGGGCAGCCACAGGTGCGCGTGTGGCCGCAAGCCGGCACTCCGCACCGCGGCGAGCGCGCCGGAGACGACATCGGCGTCGTGCTCGCCACGCAGGTCACCCACCTCGATGGCGCCGACGCCGAGCGCGGCGAGCGCCCGCAGGCCCTCGCTCGGCGGGCCCAGCATCGACCGCCACAGGTCGGCGGTGTCGTCGTCGCGTGCCTCGGTGAGGTAGCGGCTCGGCAGGGAGAGGGCGAGCACGACCCGAGGCTATCTCACTCTGGGGTGGGGATGCGAGGGTCGGCGTACTCGTACACTGACGACGCCCGTCGAGACGCCCCCGCGCGAACGCCCCGTAGCCACTTCACGGGAGGTACCACCACGTGACCGTCACCGATGTCTTCGTCGCCCTGCTCGTCGCCGGGTTACTGCTGGTGCTCGCGAAGCTGCTCCGCGGCGCGGTCCCGCTGTTCCGATCGCTGTTCCTGCCGGCCTCCGTGATCGCCGGCGTGATCGCGCTGCTGATCGGACCGCAGGTGTCCGGATCCCTGCTCGCCGCGGTCGGCGTCCCGGCCGCCGCCGGCGGCGCGCTGCCCGCTGCCGTGCTCGACGTGTGGGAGCGGCTCCCGAGCCTGCTCATCAGCGTCGTGTTCGCCGCCCTCTTCATCGGCAAGGCGATCCCGAGCCTGCGCGAGATCTGGCGCATCGCCGGTCCGCAGGTGGCCCTCGGACAGTCGATCGCATGGGGGCAGTACGTGGTCGGCATCCTCCTCGCGTTGCTGCTGCTGACGCCGGTGTTCGGCCTCGACCCCATCGCCGGTGCGCTGATCGAGATCGGCTTCGAGGGCGGGCACGGCACCGCGGCCGGACTGGCCGACACCTTCGCCACGTTCGGCTTCGCCGCCGGCGCCGACCTGGCACTCGGGCTCGCCACCGTCGGCCTGGTCGCCGGCGTGCTCATCGGCACCGTGCTCGTGAACTGGGGCATCCGCACGGGCCGCATGACCCTCAGCGAGGCCGGCGACCCGGTCGAGACGGCCCGGGCCGCGACCGAGGACGACCTCGACGACGTCGACGAACGCGAGCGCGTCGTTCGTCAAGAGGGGCAGACCACCGACCCGCTGTCGATCCACGTCGGCTACGTGGCGATCGCCATCTCGCTCGGCTGGCTGTTGCAGCAAGGGCTGTCCGCCTTC
>SLSM01000164.1 GCA_007130445.1 Trueperaceae bacterium
CCGGGGCCGTCCCATGGAACCGGGGTTGGTGCTCACCGTCGACCCGCAGTTGATCATCCCGGAGGAGCGTCGCTACCTGCGTGTCGAGGACACCGTCGCGATCACGACGACGGGCATCGAGAACTTCCACGCGTTCGTGCCGCTCGACCTCGACGCCACGGAGGCCCTGGTCGGCGGCGGACCGGCCTAGCGCTCACGTCAGCGGCGCGTCAGGAACGCGCCTGGCAGCTCTCGCGCACGACGAGCTCGGACTCGACGACGCGCACGTCGCGCTTCTTGGGTCGGTCCGATCCGGCGTCGATCATGCCGACGAGCGTGTTGACCGCCATGGCGCCCATGCGCTCGCGCGGCGTGCGGATCGTGGTGATCGAGGGTGAGAAGTACGACGCCCACGGAGGGTCGTCGAAGGCGATGAGCGAGACGTCCTCGCCGACACGCACCCCGCGTTCCTTCAGGCACTGCAGGGTGGCGCCGAGCATCGTCTCGTTCGACACCAACAGCGCGGTCGGCGGATCGGGCAGGCCCATCAGGCGGTCCGTCTCCGCGAACGCCGGCTCGAACCGATACTCGCCGTACCCCACGAGAGCGTCGTCGATGGCGATGCCACGGTCGCGGAGTGCGTCGTGGTACCCGCGCAGGCGGTCCGTCCCCGAGGCGAGGGACTGATCGCCCGCCACCGTGCCGATGCGCTCGTGACCCAGCCCGAGCAGGTAGGTGGTGGCCGAGTACGCCGAGCGGTGATCGGCGATGTTGATGCAGGGTGCCTGGATCGTCGTGGACGAGGATTCGGTAAGCACGACCGGGAACCCGGCGTCGACGAGGTCGCGGATGCGCGTCTCGTTCTCCTGGGTCGGTGTGATGATGAGACCGTCGACGTTTCGCTGGTACAGGGCGCGGATGTGGTCGCGCTCGCGCGCCGGGTCGTCGCCCGTATGGCCGAGGATCACCTGGTACCCGTGATCGCTTGCAGCCGACTCGACGCCGCGGATGAAGGTGATCCAGTGGTAGCTCGAGATGTTGGTCACCGCCAAGCCCAGCGCCTTCGTGCGGCCGACCCGCAACGATCGAGCGACGGCGTTCGGGCGGTACGAGAGCGTGCGCGCGGCCTCGACCACCCGCACGCGGGTCGCGTCGCTGAACGAGCCGTAGCCACCCAGCACCCGACTCGCCATGCCGACGGACACCCCCGCCTCCTTGGCGACGTCCTTGAGCGTCGCGGGCCGGCCGGCCCGGGCGCTCGGCGCCGAACACTTCGCTTCGCTCACGACCTGCCCCGTCGCTCGCCGCACGGCGCGAGGAGACGCACGCCGGGCACCACGATGCAATGCCGCGACGTCAAGGCCGTGCTGAGGCAGGGAGCGTCCACGACTATCGATATACCACGCAGCGACGAACGTCGAGAATGCGACGTGCGCATCGAACGCCGCACGTCGTGGGGATCGATCGCCGCTCCATCGCGGCTCCCCGTGCACCCGTCGCTCCTTGCGCAACAGTGTCGTGGACGCACGATTGACATGCTCGGCGGCTACGTATAAGGTTATACCTCAACGTCCAGACACAGTGGCTCTCGAGGCCTACCGGCACGAGCCAGGGGGGTGCGCGGCATGCCGAACCCAGCAACCGATCGACCGCGTCCACCGGTCACGTGGTTCGCTCGTCCGGCCGACCGTTGGATCCACGCGCTGCCGGTCGGGAACGGTCGCCTCGGCGCCATGGTCTTCGGCGGCGTCCATCGCGAGACCGTCACCCTCAACGAGGACTCCGTCTGGCAGCGCGGCCCCGAGGACCGCACCAACCCGGACGCGCGCCGCCACGTCGACGAGGTCCGTCGCCTGCTCGCCGCGGGGCGGGTCCAGGAGGCGCAGGAACTCGCCGAGTTCTCGATGTTCGGGATGCCCAACCGGCAGCAGTCGTTCCTCCCACTGGGGACGCTGGAGCTGACCTTCCTCGGCCGCGGTGGCAGGCCTTGGACCGATTACCGCCGCGACCTCGACCTCGAGACCGGTGTCGCCAGCGTCCGCTACCGCGACGGCGCCGAGACGCTGCACCGCGAGGTCTTCGCCAGCGTGGACGACGACGTCATCGTCGTGCGCATCGCGTCCGACGCCCCTGCGGGGGTAGCGCTC
Source organism: Trueperaceae bacterium (assembly GCA_007130445.1). Classification (GTDB taxonomy): domain Bacteria; phylum Deinococcota; class Deinococci; order Deinococcales; family Trueperaceae; genus CSSed10-48. The sequence continues at coordinate 2,127 of SLSM01000164.1, forward strand.
GCCGCGCGCCTCACGCGCGCCTGGGACGCGGCGACCGAGCGGCTCGCCGGCCACCGGCAGGCGCTCGTCGGCCGCTGCGGCACGCGGGGGAGCGCATTCGTCGCCGTGCTCGACGTGCACGCAGACGGCGGCACGGTCGAGACCGTCGGCGACCACGTGATCGTGCGGAGCGCTTCGGCCGCCACCCTGATCGTCGCCGCCGCGACCGACTTCCGGCACGCGCGGCCGCTCGAGCGCGCCTGCAGCGACGCGGAACGGGCGCGGGCGCTCGGCTTCGCGGCACTGCGTGACGACCACGTGCACGAGCATGCCCGAGCCTTCAACCGGGCACGCTTCGAACTCCACGATCCCGACGCCGCAGCGCACGCCGCGTTGCCGACCGACGAGCGCTTGCAGCGCGTCAAGGACGGCGGCACCGATCTCGGCCTCGAAGTGCTCCACGCACACTTCGGCCGCTACCTGCTGCTGGGCAGCAGCCGTCCCGGGAGCGCGGCGGCGAACCTCCAGGGCGTGTGGAACGACAGCATGATGCCGGCGTGGAACAGCAAGTACACGATCAACATCAACCTGCAGATGAACTACTGGCCGGCCGAGGTATGGAACCTCGCCGACTGCCACGAACCGCTCTTCGACCTGATCGACCGGGTGCGGGTGTCCGGTCGGACGGTGGCGGAGCGCCACTACGGCTGCCGGGGTTTCGTCGCACACCACAACGTCGACCTCTGGGGCGACGCGGCGCCGCTCGACAACGTGTGGTGCGGCCTGTGGCCCACCGGTGCGGCCTGGTTGAGCCTGCACCTGTGGGAGCACTACGCCTTCGGCGGCGACCTCGCGTTCCTCCGCGAGCGCGCCCACCCGGTGCTGAAGGAAGCCGCGCGCTTCGTCCTCGACTTCCTGATCGAAGACGCCGACGGCGTCCTGCAGTTCGGGCCTTCGCACTCGCCCGAGAACTCGTTCCTGGACGCCGACGGCAAGCGTGCCGCGCTCTGCATGAGCCCTGCGATGGACGTCCAGATCGTCGCGGCCCTGTTCCGCCGCTGCCTCGCTGCCGCCGACACCCTCGGCGCGCACGGCCCGTTCGAGGACGAGGTCGCAGCCGCACTCGGACGGCTGCCGCCCATGCGCGTCGGGCGTCACGGACAGCTCCAAGAGTGGGCGGAGGACGTCGAAGAGTGGGAGCCGGAGCACCGCCACCTCTCGCACCTGTTCGCCGTGTTCCCCGACGACGGCATCACGGAGGCCACGTCGCCGGAGCTGTTCGCGGCTGCCCGTACGGCGCTGGAGCGTCGCATCGCCGCCGGCAGCGGCCAGAGCGGCTGGAGTCGCGCGTGGGCGATGGGGCTCGCAGCCCGTTTCCGC
>SLSM01000016.1 GCA_007130445.1 Trueperaceae bacterium
CGGTCACGGTTGCACGCCGCGGTCGTAGGTCGTCACCATGTACGGCAGGCTCGTCTGGTGGTACCGGCCGCGCTCGTCGTACCAGAAGATGTAACTGCCGACCTGGGGATCGCCGCCGTCGTCGGACAGCGCCGATGAGCGCGTCGGCTTGCCGTCGACGAGGCCTTCGAACACGACCGTGCCGTCGTACGCGAGGACCGTGATGTACATCCTGACGCTGGTGAAGTCCTGGATGCTGCGGCGGATCCGGTTCTGGGTCTCGTTGCGGCACGCCGCCAAGGCGAACACGAGCAACGCGATGCTCAGGATCACGATCAGGCTTCTGCGGAGGCGCACGTTCATGGTTGACCTCTCGGCCGCGCCTGGCGCGGACCTCCATAGCATAGCATCGACCGCGCCGTCACCCGACTTGAGTCACTCAGACTCACATCTGGTACACTCGCGGCGTGCCGGGTGGAGCGAACGACCCCTACGAGGTGCTCGGCGTCCCGCGCGACGCCGATGCCGACGCCATCAAGCGCGCCTACCGCACGCTGGCGCTGCGCAACCACCCCGACAGGAACCCCGGCGACGCCGACGCCGAGGAGCGCTTCAAGACGATCTCCGAGGCGTATGCGACGCTGCGCGACCCCGAGGCGCGCCAACGGTTCGACACCTACGGGCACGTGGGCCGCGGACCGGCAGGCGCCCAGCCCGATTTCTCGCACGTCGACTGGCGCGTGATCTTCCAAGAGGCCGACATCCCGATGGACTGGAGTCGCCGCGGCGACGTCCCGACCACGGGGAACGTCGTGTTCGACGCACTGTTCCGTGGTGTGACCACGATGTTCAGGCAGGCGGGCCTGCTGCCGGGCGAGGACCGCGAGGTGCGCGCACGCATCGACCTCGACACCGCCCGCACCGGTGGCCGCAGACGGATCCACCTGCCAGGCCCGGTGTCGTGCTCGACGTGCCGTGGGTCGGGTCACGACCACGAAGGGTCGTGCGCCACGTGTGGCGGGAGCGGACGCCTGGCACGCGGCATCAGCGTCGACGTGACCGTGCCGGCGCGCGTCCGCCCCGGCACCAAGCTCCGCCTCGCCGGGATGGGCGGTCCGGGCCAGCCGCCCGGCGACGCCTACGTCGACGTGACCGTCGACCTGCCCACGGGCTTCCGGCTCGACGGGCGCGACCTGATCGGAGAGGTCTACGTCACGCCACTGGAGGCGAGTCGCGGTCTGGCCACGACCGTCCTGGGTGTGCCGGTCCGCCTGCCGGCGGGAGCTCGCGACGCCCAGAGTGTGCGGGTCGCGGGCGGCGGCCTCGGCGGCGACCTGGTGTTGGCCATCCGCATCGACATATGGCGCGGGCTCGCCCGGGCCGCGCTCGACACCGCACGCACCGCCCTGACGGCCGTTCGGCGTAGCGTGGCCGACGAGAGGAAGTTGCCATGAGCGACGACGACCGCCGTTCCGACGCCGCCGACCACGACGCCGCGGCCGCAGGTACGGGCCGCCACGACCCCATGGCCGACAAGGACAAGCCGCTCTACGTGATCAGCGTCGCGGCCGAACTCGTCGACATGCACCCGCAGACCCTGCGGTTGTACGAGCGCAAGGGGCTGATCGAACCGTCGCGCTCGGCGGGGAAGACGCGCCTGTACTCGCAGCGCAACATCGAGCAGCTGCGCGAGATCAGGCGGCTGACGCAGGAGCTCGGCGTGAACCTCGCCGGGGTGGAGGAGATCATCAAGCTGCGGCGCACGCTCGACGACCTGCAGGTGCGCATGGAGCGCCGGATCGGGTCGTTGCAGGAGCGGCTGCAGGCCGAGATGCGCGACATGCGGGCGCTGCCGGCCCCGAGCGACCTCGACGACGATGACGACGCCGGCACCGAGGCCGACGTCGCCGTGCTCAGCGCCCTGCTGCGCCGCGCGCGCGGCGACGACGGCTGAGCGCAACGGCGCGCAGGGGCTGCCGACGGGTGGTAGCGTGCGCGCCATGACCGTCGACCAGTACGTCGCAGCGGAACGAACGCGGCTGATCGAGGAGTTGTGCGCGTTCCTGCGCATCCCCTCCGTCTCCACCGATCCCGGCCGGGCAGGCGCCGTTCGGGACGCGGCCGAGTTCAGCGCCGCCGCGCTGCGCCGGCTCGGGTTCAAGACCGACGTGCGCGAGACGGATGGGCACCCCGTCGTCATGGGGCAGGGACCGGTCGTGGCGGGTGCGCCGCGGGTCCTCGTCTACGGCCACTACGACGTCCAGCCCGCCGAGCCGCTCGAGCTCTGGGCCCACGACCCGTTCGAACCGGTCGTCCGCGACGGCGTCATCACCGCGCGCGGTGCCTCGGACGACAAGGGGCAGGTCTACGCCCACGTCAAGGGCGTCGAGGCGTTGCTGGCGAGCGACGGCTCGCTCCCGGTGAACCTCACCTTCCTGATCGAGGGCGAGGAGGAGATCGGCAGCCCGAACCTCGCCGCGTTCGTCGAGGCCCACGCGGACGAACTCGCCGCCGACGTCGTGATCGTGTCCGACGGCGCGATGGTCGGTCGCGGCATACCCACCATCACGTATGGGCTGCGGGGCATGACCTACGTGACGGTGCGCGTGCGTGCCGCCGGACGTGACCTGCACTCCGGCGCCTACGGCGGCGGCGTGCCGAACGCCCTCGACGCCCTGGCGCGTCTGATCACCGGTCTCAAGGACGACGAGGGCCGGGTGCTCGTCGATGGCTTCTACGACTCCGTGCGCCCGCTGGACGACCGCGAGCGCGCGGCGATCGCGAGCGTGCCGTTCGACGAGGACGCGTTCAGGGCAGATGCCGGCGTCACCGCGACGCCCGGTGAGCACGGCTACACGCTGCTCGAGCGCCTCTGCGCCCGGCCGACCCTCGACGTGAACGGGCTCTCGGGCGGCTTCCAGGGCGACGGCGCCAAGACCGTGATCGCCGCGGAGGCGATGGCGAAGGTGTCGTGCCGGTTGGTCCCCGATCAGGACCCGCGCGACGTGCTCGCGAAGCTCGAGGCGCACCTCGCGGCGCACGCGCCCGACGGCGTGGACGTGACCGTCACGGTCGAGGGCCTCGGCCACCCGGCCATGACGCCGCTCGACGCGCCCAGCATCCGAGCCGCGACGACCGCCCTCAGGCAGGTGTGGGGCCGCGATCCGGTGTTCGCCCGCAGCGGGGGCTCGATTCCCGTGGTCTCGGACTTCCAGCGGCTGTTGGGTGCCGAGATGCTCCTCGTGGGCCTCGGTCAGGAGGACGACCGGGCGCACGCGCCGAACGAGAAGTTCGCGGTCGACGACTACCTCCAGGGGATCCGTGTGAGCGCCGCGCTGCTGCGAGCGCTTGCGCGGCCGACCGCTTGATCGCTCTGCGCCCACGCCTGGTGCTCGCACCGTGCGCCTGACCAGCCTCACCCTCGCCGGCTTCAAGAGCTTCGGGAACCGCACCGTCATCGAGTTCGACGACGAGGTCACGGCGATCGTCGGTCCGAACGGCGC
>SLSM01000375.1 GCA_007130445.1 Trueperaceae bacterium
ACCTCTGGGGCTGTGCTCTGCGCGGGCATGCGCACGCGCACGCGCCCGGCGACGCGACCCTCGAGCAACGCCGCCAACCAGGGCTCGACCTCCGCGAGGGCGACGTCGTGCCACGAGTCGCCCAGGGCGTCGGCGATGCCGGCGCTCGCGAGGCGCTCCCAGGCCGCCGTGCGGGCATCGTGGCCGGCTTCGCCCGAGTCGACGCCGAGCAGCGCCACGCCGCGCAGCGCGAACGGGAAGACGGTGGTCGCCAGCTCCGCACCTGCCACCGTCCCGGCGGTGGCGACGGCGCCGCCGCGCATCACGCGCGTGAGGACCTGCGCCAGCGGCGCGCCACCCACGGCGTCGATCGCAGCGGCCAGGTCGGCCCTGCGCAGCGGTCGTTCGGTGCCCTCGGCGAGCTGCTCGCGCGACCAGACCTCGCTCGCCCCGAGCGCACGCAGGCGCTCGCCCTCGGACGTGCCGCGACCGCTGACGGCGATCACCCGGTACCCACTCGCCGCGAGCAGCGCCACGGCACAGCTGCCCACGCCGCCCGCGGCGCCCGTCACCGCGACGGGACCCGCCGTGGGTGTGACGCCCACCGCCTCGAGCCTGGCCAACGCCAACGCGGCCGTCAAGCCCGCGGTGCCGAAACCCATCGCGGTCTGAGCGTCCCAGCCGACCGGCATGGCAACCGGCCACTCGGCCGGGACGCGGATGCGCTCCGCGAGGCCGCCGGGCGTCCCCATGCCGAGGTCGAACGACGTGACGATCACGGCGTCGCCCGGCCGCCAGCGTGCATCGCTCGACGCCAGGACGACGCCGGCGGCGTCGATGCCCGGCGTGCCCGGGTAGCGGCGCATCACGCCCGGCCGCCCCGCCGCCGCGAGGGCGTCCTTGTAGTTCAACGACGACGCCTCGACCCGCACGGTGAGCGCGTGATCGGGGAGGCGATCGGTGGTCAGGCGCTCGAGGCGCACGAAGGGGCGCGCGCCATCGCCGCTCGAGACGAGGGCCGCATACGTGTCGACGTCGCTCATGCACACAAGGATACCGAGCGCCGCGCTCGCATCGCGTACCGTACGGCCCATGTCCAAGCGTCGAGTCAGTCGATCCGCGACCAAGCCCGGCCGTCGAACGACGAGGCGGCGTACCAACGTGTGGCCGTGGCTGATCGGCATCGGCGGCGTGCTGCTGCTGGTGGGCATCCAGGTCGGCGTCAACGTGTATCGCGAGGCGAACCTCCCCGGCGAGCGCTTCCGCAGCCAGGGCAACGTCCACGTGTCGCTCGGTGCGTCGACCCCCGCCTACAACACCGAGCCGCCTACCTCCGGATGGCACACGCCGCACCTGGCGCCGTGGGGAACGTTCCTCGACGACCCTCCCCACGACCAGGAGCTGGTGCACAACATGGAGGACGGCGGCATCGTCCTGTGGTACCGCGCCGGCACCCCGGACGAGAACGTCGAGCGCGCGGCCGCCCTCGAGGAGGTCGTAGGCACGCGCTGGCCGCGCACGGTGATCGTGCCGCGCGACGGCCTCGATGCCCCCTACGTCCTCACCGCCTGGACGCGGCTGCAGCGCTTCGATGCGCTCGATCTCGACGGCAAGCGCACGTTCCTGGAGGCGTTCCATGGCATCGATCACCACCCCGGCTTCTGACGCCCGAATGGGCGTTCTCACGCGGAACGGAGTAGACTCGCGCGCATGACACCGCAGAAGCTGACCATCGCGACGCTCGCCCTGGCGGTGCTGGTCGTTGCCGCCCTCCTGATCGTGCCGCGGCTCGGCTCGCAGGCTGCCGATCTCGACCTCAGCGGCCGGCCCGCGCTCGGCGCCTCCGATGCGCCGGTCACCATCGCGATCTTCGAGGACTTCCGCTGCCCCGCCTGCGGCCAGTTCGACGCCGCCGTCTTGCCCGACGTCAAGCGGGCGTACGTCGACACCGGCCAGGCGCGGCTGGTGTTCGTCCACTTCCCCGTGCTCGGACCGGCCTCCGACCACGTCGCGCGGATCGGCGTCTGCGTCGCGGAGCAGAGCAACGACGCGTTCTGGGACATGAAGTCGCCGCTCTACCGCGCCCAGGGGGAGCTCGACACCGCGCGCCGGGCAGAGGAGCTCGCGCTCACCTACGCGCCGGGTATCGACGAGGCGGCGTTCCGGACGTGCCTGGCCGGCGACGCCAGCCTGGCGAGCGTCCGCGCCGACCGTACGGTCGCGACCGACCTGAACCTGAGGGGCACACCCTCGGTCGTCGTGGACGGCACCCCGCTGGCGTCCGCGACCCTCGCCGAGGTCCGGCGCGCCGTCGACGCGGCGCTCCGCTGAGGACGAGGCGACGTCCGCTGCGATGACCCCCTCTCTGGCGCGTACGTACCTGGCGTGGCTGGTGGTCATCGTCGCCACCACCGGTTCCCTCTACTTCTCCGAGGTCCGGCTGTTCGTCCCGTGCGCGCTGTGCTGGTGGCAGCGGATCTTCATGTACCCGCTCGTGGTCATCTTGGGCATCGGCGTGTTCACGCGCGACGAGCGCGCCTGGCGGTACGGTCTGCCGTTCGCCGTCGTCGGTCTCGGCACGGCCTGGTATCACTACCTGATCCAGCGCGTCCCCGAGCTCGCGCCGCCGACCGTCTGCCGCGGCGGCGTGCCCTGCACCGTGCAGTACATCGACTGGTTCGGCTTCGTCACGATCCCGTTCCTCGCCGGCGTGGCCTTCGCGATCGTCACGCTGCTGCTCGGCTGGAACGCGCTGGCGGAGCGCCGATCCGCCACGCGGCGAGCAGGCTGAGCGCGACCGCCGCCGCGCCGACGCCGTAGGCGGCCGCCAGTCCGGCCACCAGGCCCGCCTGGGGCGTGACCAGCGCCAGCAACGCTCCGGCCACGCCCGTGGCGATGGCCGATGCGACGCCATCCGAGAGCTGGAGCGCGGACGACACCGCGCCTGCCTCGACGCCTTCGAGTTCGGCGCGCTCGAACGCGAGCACGCTCGAGCTCGCGTGAGCGAAGCCGATGCCGAGGCCCGCGAGCGCCCACCCGAGCAGGGCGACGAGCAGCGCTGCGCCCGGTCCCGTGGCCCCCGAGAGCCCGACCGCCTGGTTCGGCGCGAACGCGAGGGCCACGACCTGCGTCGCCACACCGAGGCCCAGGACCGCCACGCCGATGCGCACGCGCAGGTCGCGCCTGAGTCCCAGCGTCCGGCTCCAGGGCGCCGCCGCGGTCGCGTCGCGCGCGCGCTCCAGACGCGCCTGCGTCCACGATCCCGCCGTCCACACCAGCGCGCCCGTGGCGATGACGAGCCCCGTGACCGTCGACGACAGACCCAGTGACTCGGTGAGCATCAGGGCCAGGTACACCTCGACGCTGATGAAGCCCGCGAAGAGCAGCCCGCGCGCGGCGACCGCCGACGCCAGTCCGGGCGCCAGGCGCAGCGTGCCGACCGGCGTCAGACGCGCGAGGCTCGGGATCGCGATGCTCAGCGCGAGCGCGGCGACGAGCCAC
>SLSM01000226.1 GCA_007130445.1 Trueperaceae bacterium
CGCGCCGGTGATCATGATCGCCAAGCCCGGCAACGTCGCCGCCGTGTACGACACGGTCGACAACTTCGTCTACAGCCTGGGCGTCATCCCCGGCTACAACCCGCTGCCCTTCTACTTCCGCCGCTGAGCCACTGACGGCACGGTGTCGGGGAGGCTTCATCTCCCCGACACCCTGTCGGGGACGTTCTTTCTCCCCGACACCCTATCTGACCACTCACGTATCCCGACGCGCGCCGCGATCGCGGCCCCACACCCAGGCGAGGTCCACCGTGCTCGTCTTCTTCACACGGCGCATCCTGCTCTTCTTCCCGACGCTGCTGCTGGTGTCGTTCATCAGCTTCTTCATCATCCAGCTGCAGCCCGGCTCGTTCACCGACCGCTACCTCGAGGACCCGCGTTTCTCCCCCGAAGCCGTGCAGCGGCTCACCGCGCAGCTCGGCCTCGACCGGCCCGCCATCGAGCAGTACGGTCGCTGGGTCTGGGGCATCGTCACCAGGCTCGACTTCGGCTTCTCGTTCTTCGCCAACCGGCCCGTCAGCACCATGATCGGCGAGCGCCTGGTGTGGACGGTGGTGATCGCCGTCGTCACGCTCGGCTTCGCCTGGATCGTGGCGGTGCCGCTCGGCATCTACACCGCCCTCAAACGCAACGGCTTCACCGACGCCGTCGCCAGCTTCATCGGCTACGTCGGCCTGGCCGTCCCCGACTTCCTGGTGGCGCTGCTGCTGGTGGCGCTCGTGCTGGCCTACGGCGGCACCAACGTGGGCGGGCTGTTCAGTCCGCGCTTCATCGGCGAGCCCTGGACGTGGGCGAAGGTCGTCGACCTGCTCAACCACCTGTGGATCCCGGTGCTGGCGATCGGCACCGCCGGCATCGCGACGATCATGCGCCAGATGCGCGCCAACCTGCTCGACGTGCTGCACGCCGACTACGTCCGCACCGCGCGCGCCAAGGGCGTCTCCGAGCGAAACGTGATCAACCGCCACGCCGTGCGCACCGCCATCAACCCGCTGGTCTCGATGGCGGGCCTGCAGCTCCCCGAGCTGATCAACGGCACGATCATCGCCTCGATCGTGCTCAACCTCCCCACCATCGGCCCGCTGCTCTACGACAGCCTGCTCGCCAAGGACCAGTACGTCGCGATGACGCTGCTGCTGTTCGCCAGCCTGCTGCTGATGATCGGCAACCTCCTCGCCGACCTGGCGCTCGCCTGGGTCGACCCGCGGATCCGCTATGGCTGAGGCGACACGCATGCACGAGGCCGCGAACGAACCCGGCGGCCTCCTCGACGACGCGCGCGCCAGCGCCGGAGCGAAGCCGCCGAACAAGGCCTGGCGGCGCTTCTCGGCCAACAAGATGGGGCTCATCGGCGCGGCCGTCCTGATCGTGCTGTACCTGATGGCGCTCATCGCGCCGTTCCTCGCCCCCTACGGCATCACCGTGCAGCACCGCGGCGACGTCTACCGCCCACCGCAGCCCATCCGTGTCTGGCACGAGGGGCAGCTGGTTCGGCCCTTCGTCTACCCGCTGACCCAGGACCGCGACCCGGTCACCCGGCAGCGCTTCTACGCCGAGCTGACCGACGCGCCCGAGCCCATCCGCCTGTTCGTGCGCAGCGACCCGTACCGGCTGCTGGGCGTGATCCGAACCGACGTCCACCTGTTCGGCGTGGCCGAGGGTCGCGTGTTCCTGCTCGGGACCGACCGCTTCGGCCGCGACCTGCTGTCGCGGATCATCGTCGGCTCCCAGGTCTCGCTCACGGTCGGCCTGATCGGCATCCTGATCTCGTTCAGCATCGGCATCGTCGTCGGCGGCGTCTCGGGCTTCTACGCAGGCCGGGTCGACAACGTGATCCAACGTCTGCTGGAGGTGCTGCTGTCGTTCCCGCGCCTGCCGCTGCTGCTGGCGCTGGCGACGATCATCCCGGCCACCTGGCCGTCCACCTACGTCTACCTGGGCATCGTCACCGTCCTCGCCCTGATCGGCTGGGCCGGCCTGGCGCGCGTCGTGCGCGGCCAGGTGCTGGCGACGCGCGAGGTCGAGTACGTCCAGGCCGCACAGGCGCTCGGCGCGCGCGACATGCGCGTGATCCTGCGGCACGTGCTCCCCAACATCACCTCGTACCTCGTCATCGCCGCCACCCTGGCGCTGCCGTCGTACATCCTGGGCGAGAGCGCGCTGTCGTTCCTCGGGCTGGGCATCAAGGAGCCGATGACCTCGTGGGGGCTGCTGCTCAAGGACGCGCAGTCGTTCGAGGCGCTGTCGCTCTACCCCTGGCTGCTCACCCCCGGAGCGCTGATCGTGCTCTCGGTGCTCGCATTCAACTTCGTGGGCGACGCGCTTCGCGATGCGCTCGACGTCAAGAGCCGCGGCTGAGCCCACGCGGCCAGGCGCACCGCCCCCTCGGGAGAGACCCCATGCACCTACCGCTGTTGGTCGACGTCCACGGCACCACCCTCGCAGCCGACGAGCGCGAGCTCCTCGCGCACCCCGGGGTCGCCGGCGTGTGCCTGTTCAGCCGCAACCTGGTCGACGTCGATCAGGGGCGTGCACTCGCTGCCGAGCTGCTCGAGGCGGCCGGCAGAGCGCTCGTGGTGGCGATCGACCAGGAGGGCGGCGGCGTCGTGCGCCTGCCGCACCTCAGCGTGCCCCCCTCCGCCATGGCGCTCGGCGCAGCCGACGACGTCGACCTCACCGAGCGGCTCGGCCTCGCCACCGCGCGGGGCCTGCGCCGCATCGGCGTGAACGTCGACTTCGCGCCGATCGCCGACGTCCAATCGAACCCGGCGAACCCCGTCATCGGCGACCGCGCCTTCGGCGCCGACCCACACCACGTCGCGCGACACGTCGTGGCGTTCACTCGGGGCCTGCAGGCGGGCCGCGTGGCCGCCACGCTCAAGCACTTCCCCGGCCACGGCGACGTCGCCGTCGACTCGCACCTGGCGCTGCCGCGCACGGACGCCGACGAGGAGCACCTGAGGGCGCTGGCCTGGCCGCCCTTCGAGGCCGGCATCGCGGCCGGCGCAGCGGCGGTGATGAGCGCGCACATCGTCGCGACCGCACTCGACCCGGACACCCCCGCCACGCTCTCGAGCCGCGTGCTCGAGGGTGTGCTGCGGCAGCACATGGGCTTCGGCGGCGTCACCTTCAGCGACGCCCTCGACATGCGCGCCATCGCCAGCCACTGGAGCGTCCCCGAGGCCGCGGTACTGGCGGCCGCCGCGGGCATCGACGTCCCGGTGTTGTGCAACGCCGACGTGCGCACCCACACGTCGGTCCTGGACGCGCTCGAGCGCGCGGTCAGCGACGGCCGCATCGACGGCGCGCGGGTGCAGGCCGCCTGCTCGCGCCTCAGCGCGCTCTTGGACGCCTACCCGAACGGCGCCGACGACGACGATGAAGACGCGATCGCCGACGACGCGCGCGCCGAGGCCGAGGCGGCGCGCCGCTCGATCACCGCCGTCGGC
>SLSM01000186.1 GCA_007130445.1 Trueperaceae bacterium
CGTTGCGGGTGCACGAGGCGCGCTTGAAGCGCGGCCGTAGCGCTCCACCACCTACATCGCTGCTGCGACGGGGCTGTCGTATCCGGTTGCTGGGGCCGCGGTCGACGCTCGGGTCGAGTTCGGCATCGCGCGAGCGTTCAACGACGCTCGATCGAGGCGACCAACGTCGCTGGACATCGTCCACGGCGAGGCGCTCGAGGCGTCCTTCGGAAGCGGGGCGTCGTGCGGGTCGCGCCGTCAGGGGCGCGCGACCGGGAGCCCCATCGCGGCGGCCGCCTGGGCAATACGGACGTCGTACGTCACCAGCGCCTCGAGGCGATCGCCTGCCACGCTCGCGGAGGCGACGTGGATGGCGTCGAGCGTCCGCAGGCGCTGGCCGTCGGCCACGATGCCTGCGCGGTCGAGCAGCTCGCGTGACACGTCGACCAGATCGACGCGCCCGAGGACCTCGCGCGCCGTCGTAGTCTTGATGCATGCGAAACGACGCCCGATAGACTGGAGCGATCGAGCGTAGCTGGTCAACACGGGCACGCACCTGAAGGTGCGCTGCGCAGCGGCCCGTAGGTGAAGCGTCCACGTCAGCACGCGAGCGTGCGCTGTGCGGCGTCGTGCAGGTGGTTTAGGCTGCACGGATGCAACGTAAGGCCAGGAGTTCGGCCGCATGAACCCGCCCCGGTCCGTTCCGGCCGCCCGCACGTCCCGCCGTGCGTCGTTCGCGCGAGGCGCAGGTCGATGCGCGTGGGTCGAGCGGTACCTGAAGGTGGCGCGGGCCGCGACGGGCTTGGCGATGCCGTCGGTCGCCGCATCGCCCTGGGCGCTCGAGGAGACCTTCGACGGCGATCCGCCCGCACCGTCGCAAGCGCTCCTCCCGCGCAGCTTCGATGACGTCGTCAGCCACCGTACGCACCCGATGGAGCAGCTCACCAAGGCGTACCGGCCCTTCCTGGCGGACCATGACGAAACGTGCCACGGTCCCGACCCCCACGGCGACGCGCTGCCGCAGCGCGAGGTGCGCACCGTGCAGACCTCGAACGGCGCCTTCCCGGACGGGAGCTTCTTCATCTGCAAGGACCACGTGATGTCGTCGCTGGGGGAAGTCGAGTGGTACTCGTTGGCGTCGTTCTGGCCGCGCCAGGAGTTCGATTTCGGCGACGGCGGTACGCTCGAGTTCGACGTCAACATCAGCCTCGGGCACACCAGCCGGCACTGGTGGGAGGTCATGATCGTGCCGCGCGACCAACTCAAGGTTGCGGCCGGTCCGGTCGACTCGGCGATCGACGAGACCTACCCGCGCGACCGGATCGTGTTCGACTTCCGCGGTTTGGTCCGACGGATCAATGTCGGTACCGGAGAGATCGCGCCCGACGGCTGGATCGTCGACGACCGGCACTTCGGCACGTACGATTGGGCGCGCTGGAACGGCCTCCATCCGGACGATCCTGCCTTGACCGACCGGCGCATCCGGCGCACGATGCGGATTCGGCTCGAAGCGGACCACATCGTCTGGGGGATCGAGACCGCTGACGGCTCCTTCGACGAACGCAGGGTCGACGTCCCCGGCGGGCTGCCGTTCGATCGCGGCCTGGTCGTGTTCAAGACGCACGCCTACACACCGGAGAAGGACGGCAACTACGACACCTACACCTTCCATTGGGACGACATCCGCTTCGACGGGCCGGTGGTCGGTCGGTACGACGCCCACGCGGCCGACGACGTCGTGTACCTGTAGGCGATCGGCGACCGGCCGATCGGCGACACCGAGACGGCTTCCGGCTGCCGCTCGACCCGGCCTGGCTCGCGCCCGGACCAAACACGCTCCGGTGAACGGTGGGGCAGCGGCCCGACTGTGCGGCGGGCTCCAGCGCATGGAACGGCTTCTCGGCCAAGTTCCTGCACGTCAAGATGGACGTCACGGACTGACCGCCAACCCCGGCGGCCGGGCCCCCACGGGGGAGCGGCGGGTGCTTGCAGATGAAGCCGGACCCGTGATGTCGCATGACCGTGGTTTGGCGTTGGGACGATGAGTGACAACGTTGCGCGTCGATCGGGCCGGAGGTTCCGCTTGGGGACGTGAGATCCCGAAACCCACTACCTGGACGACCTGTACTGGGCTCGGGTACTGCGCTCGGTGCACGAGCGGGCACGCGAGGTCGCCGTAGAGCTGGTGGATCTTCCATCGCCGGACGATCCAAGTGACGACGTCGCCAACGACGACGTTCTGATGCGCCTTCAGAGCGTAGGGGTGGACGTCGTCCTCGATTGGCCGCACGCCGAGACGCGTGCCACTACGGTCTTGGAGCCGGGGATCCCGATCGTCCACCTGAGCGAAACGTCGCTGGCCCACCCTCTGCTCATCGCACCGGAGGGGCTGGAGGCCGTCGCGTTCGACCTCGTCACACGTGCTGCCCGCTCCATCGGGGGACGCGGCACGATCCTCGCGGTGGGTGGAGGCACCCTGCACGCCCGTTCCGACGACGGTGCGAGCCGCCTACGTGGCTCCCAGCGCGCCGTCGCGTCACTCCCAGGTGTCTATCTGCTCCACGTGCCCAGCTACTGGGACGCCCGCGCCGCCGATCAGGTGGCGCGCGCCTTGCGCGACGACGAGCGACCGATCGACGCCATCGTGGGGTTCTCCGACTGGGTGGCATCTCTGGCGCGAAGGTGCTGCCTGAAGGCCGGTAGAGCACAACCGAACGTCCCAACATTCGGCATCAACGGCATGCCGGACGCCATCGCCGAGATCCTTGCCGGCACGCTGAGCGGTACCGTGGAAGTGTTGGCGCACGACGTGGGACGCCGCGCCGTCGACGTGGCGGTCGCAGTCGCAGGGCGCGCCCGCTATCCCCGCCGTTTCCCGTACCGCTTCCGGTACGTCGATGCCTCCTTGGCTCCGACCGTAGCGGCGCGGATGCTGGTGGACCTCGGGGAGGTCTTGCGGACCCCGCAGAGCTCGATCGTGCGGGAGGGCCGCGCGATGGACCGTGTCCCGACTCTGATGGCGGACGCGAACCAGGCGTTTCTCGGTACGCCAACGATGCTGGAGGCGTGGACGGTGACGCTCGACGCGCTGAGGAGCGTGTTCGACGTAGGCCGTGTCGTGGCGGCGGCCGCCTGCGCCTTCGCGAGGTCGCGGCCGGCGACGATCACGCGGTCGACGATGGGGTCGGTGGCCAGATGGCGGGCGATGGGCAGGCCGAACTGGCCGGTGCCGCCCAGGCACAACACGGTGGGCATGGTGGTCCTCCTTCACGGGACGGTGGTGGAACGTGCGCGAGCCTCTTCGACGGCGCCCTGTCGCCACCACCTGGAGCTACGCGGTCGACGGCTCGCCGTTCGCTGGCTGCGGGGCTCGCGGCTGCATCTGCAGCGCGAGGAGTCGCCACTGCCCTTGACGCTCGACGTACGTCGCCGTGTACCGCAGCACGGAGGGCGTGTCGGAGCGCTCGAAGCGGAG
>SLSM01000319.1 GCA_007130445.1 Trueperaceae bacterium
CGAGCGGCCCGGAGGGACCACGTCCCTCCGGGCCGCTCCCTCGTGCCTCGTCGATCAGCCACCTGGCCGCGTGCTAGACTCCCGCCGAAGGTCCGTTCGCGGGAGGTGACATACCGCGGGCGGCGCCGGTGGTGCGTCCGCGCGCCGCCGCGTCCCCCGGAGGTCACGTGCGCACCACCCCCGCCCGCACATCATTCGCGCTGCTCGTCGTGACGCTCGTCCTCGGCCCGGCCGGGGCGGCGTTGCTGTACGCCTTCGCGCACCTGGGTCAGCGCCCACCGGAGGCGCTGCCCGCTGCCGTGGTGGTGCTGCTCGGCGTGCTGCTCGCGACGCCCACCGCGTTCATGCGCCGACAGTTGACCGCGACCCCACGCGCCGCGGCGATCGGGCTCGGCGCGCTCGGCGCCGTGGTCGTCGCGCTCGCGCTCGGCGCCATCCTCGGCGACGGCTCGGCCGCCCCCGCCACGGGTGTGGTGCCCGCCGGCGCGTCCGGCGCCGCGCTCGCCGGCTTGGTCTCGACCGCCCTGGCGCTCGTGCTCTCGAGCGGCCTGCTGGCGCTGCGCGGCGAGCGCACCGACCTGGTGGCCGGCGCATCGGTGTTCGTGGTCTGCACGGTGCTCGCGAACTTCACGCTCGACAGCTTCGTGCCGTTGGGCGACTTCTTCCTCGTCAACGTCGGCACGCTGTTCTTCGGGATCACCTTCACCCAGCGCGACCGCCTGCACCGCTTCGGTCGCCCGCTCGTGTACCGGTTGATCGCCGTGGCCGGGGTCGCCAACGTCGTCGCCGCGCTCGCGCTCGGCACACCGCTGCGCTACGTGGCGGTCAGCTTCCTCGCGATCGTCGTGGCCGAGACCGCCAACACCGAGGTCTACCATCGCCTGCTGCGCTTCCGTTGGCTCGCTCGCGTCGCAGGCTCCAACGCGGTGGCCGCGCCGATCGACACCATCCTGTTCACGACGCTGGCCTTCGCCGGCGCGCCCTTCGCGACGCTGCAGTGGATGACCCAGGTGATCGTGACCGACGTGCTCGTGAAGTACGCTGCAAGCATGGTAGCAGCCATCACCATCCTCAGCCGACCGGAGTGGGTCCCGCGCGCCCCGGGTGAGGCGGACCCGCGGCCGGGCCCCTCGTGACCCTCGACGCCCTCGCTGCCACTGTCGGCACGACCTTCGGGCCGACCGAGTGGCAGCTGGTCGATCAGCGCCGAATCGACGCGTTCGCCGACGTCACCGGGGATCACCAGTGGGTCCACGTCGACCCCGCCCGGGCGGCGGCGAGCGAGTTCGGTCACACCATCGCGCACGGTTACCTGACGCTGTCGCTGATCGCTGCGGCGCACTTCGAGCTGGCCGCCTTCCCCGACGAGCCCGGCGTCACGGTGATCAACTACGGGCTCGACAAGGTCCGCTTCCTGGCGCCCGTGCCCAGCGGCTCGCGCGTTCGCACGGCCGTGGCCATCACAGACCTGCAAGACCGCCGCCGGGGGCGCTGGATCCTCACCACCCGCAGCACGGTGGAGATCGAGGGCGCCGAGAAGCCGGCCCTGATCGCCGACGCGCTGTTCCTGATGGTGCGCGAGGCCTGAGCCTGAAGCGCCGCGAGCGTCAGGTGGCCGCGACCAGTGACTCGACCGCTCGCGCGTAGGCCAGCGCGAGCGCGTCCTCGCCTGGCTGCGTCGCGCAACTGAGGCCCACCGGCAGGCCGTCGCGATCGAACCCCACCGGCACCGTCGCCACCGGCCCGCCGAGTAGGTTGCCGATCGTCGTCGAGCGCAGCACGGCCAGGTTGGCGCGCATGTAGGCGTCGTCGTCCTCGAGCAGCGGCGCCAGCGCCGGCGGGCCCACCCGAACGGTCGGCATCACCACGGCGTCGAACGGCGCGGCCGCGCTCCAGAAGGCGGAACGCAGGCGGGCGCGGGCGGCGCGCAACAGCACGTAGTCGCTCGACGGACGCCCCTGCACGGCCATCACCCGGGTCGCCACCCGTGGGTCGATGCGCGCACCGTCTCGCCGCAGCATGTCGCCGTGCGTTGCCAACGCCTCGTGCGCGGCGAAGCTCCCGTAGCGCCCGTAGAGCCCGTCGAGCTCGGCGAGTTCCGGCGCGGGGCGCCGCTCGACGGCGTGGCCGGCCGCCGCGAGCCTCTCCAGCGCGTGCTCGCACGCGTCGCGGACGCCTGGATCGAGGTCTTCCCACACGACAGTGACCGGTGCCCAGATCCGCCAGCGCTCCGGCACCGCCGGCAGGGGCGCCGGCCGCTGTCCCGCCAGCGCCTGCGTCAAGAGCCAGGCGTCGGCGACGTCGCGGGCGATCGGTCCCAGCGTGTCGAGCGTGCTGGAGAGGACCACCGTGCCGTCGGTGGGGATGGCGCCGTCCGTCGTCTTGAGCCCCACCAGGCCGTTGAAGCTCGCCGGGATGCGTACCGAGCCGCCGGTGTCGCTGCCGACCGCCAGCGCGGCCAGGCCGGTCGCGACCGCCACCGCCGAGCCCGACGACGAACCGCCCGGGACGCGCGAGGGATCGACGGCGTTGGGCGGCGTGCCGACGTGGGGGTTGATCCCGAGGCCGCTGAAGGCCAGCTCGGTCATGGTGGTCTTGCCGAGGAACACGGCGCCGGCCGCGTCGAGCCGTGCCGCAACCGGGGCGTCCGACGCTGCCGGCGCGCCGTCCATCAAGGGTGGGCTGCCGGCACCGGTGACATCGCCCGCGGTGTCGAGCAGGTCCTTCAACGCGATCGGCACGCCGTCGAGCGGCCCGGCGTCCACGCCCGCCGCGAAGCGCCGCGCCGAGGCCTGCGCCTGACGCCGTGCCCGCTCGGCGGTCACGAGGCGGTACACGGGGCCGACCGCGATGCGCCCCAAATACGCCTCGGCGACGTCGACCGGGTCGAGACGACCGGCGCGGTACGCCGCGCCGAGCTGCGTCGCACTCAGCTGAACGGGATCGGGGTGTGTCATGCGGCACCATACCGACCGGCGGGCCCGCGCGCGACGGTGCGACCCGGACGCGCGGTAGCATGGCGACACGAGGAGGGCGCCGCATGCAGAGGACCCGGGCCGAGCTCGAGGCGATGGCGCACGACGACCTGGTCGTGCGCGTGCTCGAACTGCAGGACATGCTCAAGGAGGGCCTGGCGGTCCGCGACGCGTTGCACGGCGTGCTCAACCGCCTGTTGAACGCCAAGGAAGACGAAGTGGCACGCTACGCCGACGGCGACCCGGCCAGCCTGGCGGAGGACGAGGCCGAACTCGCCGAGGCGTGGGCGGCCGCGCGCCACGCGGTCTCGAACCCGCTGGGGCTGGCGCGCGCTCGGCACGATCACTGACGGTGGCCGCGACACCGCGAGCGCCACACGATTCGGGCGGCACCACGACGGTGCCGCCCGTTTCCGATCTCCTGAGAGATCACATGGCTCGGCGGGTAGGATTCGAACCTACGACCAATCGGTTAACAGCCGATCGCTCTACCACTGAGCTACCGCCGACCGTGGGCGCAGGGCGCCCGTGTGCACCGCCGATGCGCTCGAACACGCGCTGGCAGCGTCCGCAACGATACCAGAGGGGTCGTCCGGTGTCCACCACCGAGGCGTCGCTGCACCCTGATCCTCGTGAGCGAACGGCGGCGGGCGTCGGGTTCGGCGCCTACGCCGCCTCGTCGGCGCGTTCGCCGTCATCGTCGTCGCCGTCATCGTCAGGACCGTCGGCCGGGGCGGCGGTCGACCCTTCGCGCGGCGCGCCGTCATCGTCCGCCTCCGGGGGCGCTTCAGCGGGCACGTCGTTGGGCGTCGTCGGCAGCAGCGTCGGTCCGACGCCTGGCGTGGGAACGGGCACGGTGATCGGTGCCGCGAGGTCGTCACCGATCGTCTCGCGCAGCAGCTGGAGCGCGGCGCGCAGCACGGGGTCGAGCGCAACGTCACGCATCCCTTGGACACCCTCCCCACCCGACGTGTCGCCGATGCGGCGCTCCGTCACCTCGAGGTCGGGCCGCAGGCCGCTCCCGTCGATGCTGCGGAAACCTGGCAGCAACCACTCGAAGCTCACGAGCTGGATCTCCGCACCGTCGGTGAGCTCGATGGAGGTCTGTCCGATGCCCTTGCCCGCGGTGACCGTGCCGACGAGCGTGGCACGCTCGTAGGCCTGGAGGGCACCAGCGACGATCTCGGCGGTCGAGGCCGTGGCCTCGTCCACGAGCACCACGAGCGGCAGCGGCACGGCGCGGGGATTGGCGTACGCGATCGGTACGCTGACGCCGCGCACGCGCCGGAACCCGAGCACGCCGTCTGCGATGAAGCGATCGAGCACCTGGAGCCCTTGCAGGATCGACCCTCCGACGTTGCCGCGCACGTCGAGGATGAGGGCCCGCGCACCGCCCCCGAGGTGCGCGTCGATGCCGCGCCCGACGGCGGCGCCCACGCCATCGGCCTCGAAACTGGGTACGCCGATGTAGCCGACGTCACCGAGCATGGTCGTGCTCACCCCCGCCTCGGGGCGGGGGTCGTCGCGCCGCGCGGCGACCTCGGCGGGAGCGACGTAGCGGCTGTACGGGTCGTCGAGGGCGGCGATCAGCCCGGCCGTCGCGCCGCGCAGGAGCGCGTCCCGGTCGACGCTGTAGAGGTACTCACGATCGATCAGCAGCAGGGCGTCGAGGAACGCAAGCCCCGCGGGCGACGCGGCCAGCTCGCGCAGGGCGGTCTCGTAGCGCGCGTCGAGCGGCGGTGGATCGGTCTGCGTGAACGGGGCGGGGGGCTCCTGTGCCAGCGCTCCGAACGGGAGCAGGACCACGAGCAGGCACACCGCCACCAGCGTCACACGCACGCCAGGGTGCGCTTGCGTCGGCTTCGGTCGTCGTGAACGGTCCACACTCGACGATAACGCCTCGACGACCGAAGGAACGTGGCCCACCCTCGGCGACCCCACCGGACGGGCGACCACCGGCCCGAGCCGACGTACCATGGCCGGCATGACCCTCGACGAGTACCAGCGCGGCGCACTGACGACGGCATCCTTCCCCGCCTCGGCCAGGATCCTGTACCCGGCACTCAAGCTCGCCGGCGAGGCCGG
The DNA here is from genome assembly GCA_007130445.1 of Trueperaceae bacterium. Classification (GTDB taxonomy): domain Bacteria; phylum Deinococcota; class Deinococci; order Deinococcales; family Trueperaceae; genus CSSed10-48. The sequence goes on from SLSM01000319.1 coordinate 5,061, forward strand.
CGAGGTCGCCGAGAAGGTCGGCAAGCTGATGCGCGACGAGGGCTGGACACCGGGCACGGAGCTCTCGGACGCCCAGCGCGACGCGCTCGCGAAGGAGCTCGGCGACGTGCTGTGGTACGTGGCGGTGCTGGCGTCCGACCTCGGCGTCGGGCTCGAGAGCGTCGGGGCCACCAACCTGGCGAAGTTGGCGTCGCGCAAGGCGCGCGGCGTGATCGGCGGCAGCGGCGACGAGCGCTGAGGCACTCGTCGCCGTGGTGTGCGCCAGGGCCGGATCAGGCCGCCGCCGCGCGCCGCTCGGACGTCAACCGCACTTGCTGTAGCCGCACGCCTCGCACTTCATGCAGCCCTCTTCGAAGCGCAGCGGGGCGCTGCAGTCGGGGCAGCCCTTGCCGCGCTGCAGCACGTTCTCGACGCCGGCCGTCTCGAGCGCGACCGCGATCAGATCGGCGCGGCTCGCGACCATCCGGCCCTGGTAGGTGCCGTACATGCTGCCGTTGATGCCGCGCAGCGTCTTGACGATGGCCTCGGCGGGGACGCCGTACTGGAGCGCGATCGACACGATCCGCCCCAGCGCCTCGGAGTCTGCGTTGGCCTCGTCGCCGGCCTTGCCGCTGGTGATGAAGCACTCCACCGGCAGGCCGTCTTGCTTGTTGACCGTGACGTAGAAGCCGCGCTGCTCACCGGTGGGGAGCATCAGCTTGACCGCGTCCGTGAAGCCCGCAAGCCGTGCGGGGCGGTCGAACAGCGGCTCCGACGGGAGGCGCTCGAAGGTCGCGCCGGAGCGGGTGCGTGCCGCGGTGGACGTGGCAGCGACCGCAACCGGCCGTGCAGCCGGTGGGGAGGCCGGGGTGGGCGTGGGCGCTGCGGACGCGTCCGCGACCTTCTCGCTCTTCTTGCTCGAGGTGGACAGCACCTGGAAGTCGCGTGAGCCGTCTCGGTAGACGGTGATGCCCTTGCAGCCGGTCTCGAAGGCGAGCGCGTAGGAGTCGTAGACGTCGTCGACCGTTGCGTGGTTGGGCAGGTTGATCGTCTTCGAGATCGAGTTCGCGACCATCTCACCGCCGGCGTCGAAGGCGCTCTGCACCACGCCCTGCATCTTCACGTGGTCGCTGGGCGCGATGTCGTGGGCGCACACCAAGACGGCCTTGACGTCGTCGGGGATGAAGTCCAAGCCCTGAACGCTACCGTGCCGCTCCTGCACCTGCTCGACCACCGCGTCCCAGTCCCAGGCGCCGTCCTTGGCGTAGTCGGGGTGTGGGGCGTGGCGCTCGAGCAGCTCCCGGAACAGCGGCGCGATGATGGCGGCGTAGCCGCTGCCGATCTTGCGGTAGATGAACGGCGCGAAGATCGGCTCGACCCCTGACGACACACCCATCAGCATGCTGGTGGTGCCGGTGGGGGCAACGGTCAGCAACGCGATGTTGCGGCGCGGACCCTCGAGGCTGGACTCGCCGATGCCGGGGAATACCCCGCGCTCCTCCGCCAGGGCGCGGCTCGCGTCGGTGGCGGCTTCGCGCAGGGCCGTGATCATGGCGCGCGTGGCCTCGCGCCCCTCGTCGCTGTCGTAGCGGTACCCCATGCGGATGAGCGCGTCGGCGAGGCCCATGATGCCGAGGCCGAGGCGGCGCAGGTAGTGGCTCATCTCGCGGTTGTCGTCGAGCGCGAAGTGGTTCACCTCGAGCACGTTGTCGAGGAAGCGGATCGTGGTCGCGACGTCGGCGCGGAACGTGTCCACGTCGAAGCCGTCGATGCCGACGTCCTGCGTGACGACGTACTGGGCCAGGTTGATGGCGCCGAGGTCGCAGGGCTCGCCGGGGAACAATGGGATCTCGCCGCAGTTGTGCGCGACGATGCCGTTGGCATCGAACGCGTGGACGCCCGCGACGGTGACGTCGAAGACGTCTTCGACGCCGTCGTCATCGACGCTCCTCACCGTGGCGACGAAGCGCTCCCGGTTCGGCGTGCGCTGGTAGACCTCGAGCGCGTGAGCGAGGCGCTCGCGCTTCGCGGCGTGCGAGAACCCCACCACCTCGGCGAAGCGCTGGAGGTTGTCGTTCGCGATCACGAGTTCGTGCTGCGCGCGGATCGGATGGGCGCGCGTGCCGCCCTTCCCGTCCGGCAGGAAGCTGGCGCCGGCCGGCCGGCGCTCACGGTACACGGTCGAGAGCACGCCGAGACGGGCGAGCATGCGTTGCACGCGCCGCAGCGTCTCCTCGTCCGATTGCGCGAGCCGCACCGAGACGCCCTTCTCCTGACTGCCTTGGACGCTGCCGTCCGCGTCGAAGAGGCCTTGCAAGAACCCCTGGTAGAAGGCGCTGGAGGCACCCTCGATCTCGTCCGTCACGGACTTGTGCCCGTGCCGTACGGCGAACTCGTGCGCCAACCGCGTCAATGCGTCGGCCGCGATGCGGACCTTGTCCTCGCCGTCGGTGCGCCACAGGCGGCCGATCCCCATCCCTGGGGCGCGCAGGGCGTTCGTCGCACGGCCGGCCATGGCCTCGCGGTCGTCACCCCAGAGGTCGAGGCACGCCATCTCCCGCGGCGTGCTGCGGAAGGTGCCGTCACCGACCAGCATGCCGAGCAACCAGCCCTGCTCGAGGTCGCCGCCTCCGGACCATGGCTGCGCCGCCCGGTGGTCCGCCAGGACGACCTCGTCGCCCGCCGCGAGCGCCCCCGCCTCACACCACTCGGTCTCGAACCGATTGCGCGTGCGTGCCACGACCCGCTTGACGCGGTGATCGCGCGTGAGCCGCACCTCGAAACCCTCCGCGGTGACCAGGCGCACGACGGGTTTGGTGCCGGTCTTGAAAAAACCGTTGCTCTCGAGCGGGAAGCTCAGGCCGTCGACCACGGCACAGAAGTCGACGCCGACCAGGTCTTCGACACGTCGAGCACCTCGGTGCGTCTGCACCCACGTGTCGGCCGTGACGCAGGGATTGGTGGCCTTGATGTCGCCCAGCGAGCCGCGCATGGGGTTGTGGGCGTTGATGCGGTCGACGTAGATGAGGCCCGGCTCGCCGGTCTGCCAGGCGTGGTCGGCGATGTCGTGCAGCACGCCGCCGTGCCCCTCGTCCCGGGCCCCTGCCATGAAGGCGTCGGTGACGAGCACGGAGATGTTGAAGGTGCTGATGTCGCCCTCGGCACGCTCGCGCTCCAGGTCCTTCGCGGTGATGAAGTCGCGTACGTCGGGGTGCGTGATCGACATGGTGGCCATGCCGGCGCCGCGGCGCGTCCCGCCCTGGCGGATCACGCGCAGCGTGGGCGCGAACACGTAGCGCAGCGTCGCGACGGGGCCCGCGTACTCGGCGCCGCCGAGCTGGGCCCAGCGCGCGAAGTTGTCGAACACCTCGACCGCGAACGACGACGGCCCGCTGGAGCTGCCGCCTGAGCCGTTGACGGGCGTCCCCTCGGGCCGCAGTTCACTCAGGTCGAGGAGCAGGTCCTCGCCCCTCAGCAAGGTGGTGACGACGTCCGAGGCGTGCTGCCAGATGCTCTCGACCGAGTCGCCCACCTGCTTGACGGTGACGCCTGCGGGCGCCGCGTGGTAGTCGACGAAGCGGCCGGCGCGGTAGCCGCGGGTCACGTACGTGCCGTGCACGAGGTCCATGAACGTGCCGTCGCGGACCTTGTCGAAGTCGGCGTGGCCGGGTGCGATCGTCAGGTAGAGCTGCCCGACGTGGCCGGGGTAGGGCCGCTTGGCCGGGATCGGATCGAGGCACAGGCCGTTGCCCCCACCGACCTTGGTGACCACCGCCAGCTTGGTGGCGAGACGCAGCACCCAGGCGTCGCTGCCCTCGGTCTCGGGGCGGCCGTCTTGGACGAAGCAGTTCAGGACGTTGCCGTGGTTGGTGGCGGCGCCGGCCAGCACGCGCCCGCCCGGGCAGAAGCGCTTGGAGATCATGAGGTCGAAGAAGCGCTGGGCGTGCTCGCTCCGCACGTCGGCCTGCTCGGCCTTGGCCACCCACCTCGCCACCCGCTGGAACATGCCGATCAGGTCGTCGTCGCTGGGCTGGAAGTACTGCCGCTTGGCGATGGCGATCGCATGGTCGTCGAAGGCGGCGAGTGCCTGGCTGTCGGGCAGCGGAGCGAAGTGTGCCACGGTGGTGGACCCCTTTCGGTCGTCCGAGCCTCGGGCGATCGCTGTCGCGCAAGGCTCATGGGAGTGTGGGTACTAGCACTTGTACGTCCCGACTTCGAACGTACTAGATGTCCGGGTGAGTGCGGCGTGATGTTGCTCTCACGTGCGCTCGGGCGGAGACCGCAAATCTACCACGACGGGGCCGGGTGGGTACCATATCTGGGCCGACACTCGCCGCCGCGCACCACCCGTTGTGCCGTGCGCTCGGGCGCGCACCGTGCTGCACGCACGAACGCGACGATGGCGCGCCGCGCACCAGATGTCAGTGCTTGAAGTGCCGTTCGCCGGTGAACACCATCGCCAGGCCGTGCTCGTCGGCCGCGGCGATGACCTCCGGGTCGCGCATCGATCCGCCCGGCTGGATCACCGCGGCGACACCCGCCGCCGCGGCGGCATCGAGCCCGTCACGGAACGGGTAGAACGCGTCGGAGGCGCACGCGCCACCCTCGGCGCGGCCGGCCGCCTTGCGCGCGGCGAGCTCGGCGGCGTCGACGCGGCTCTGCTGGCCGGCACCGATGCCGACGGCGGCGCCGTCCTTGACCAACACGATGGCGTTCGACGAGGTCGCGGCGCACACCTGCCAGGCCAACGTCAGATCGTTCCACTGCGCCTCGGTCGGCCGCCGCTCGGTGACCACCTGCCAGCTCTCGCGATCCAGCGACACGGTGTCGGGCCCCTGCACGAGGAAGCCGCCGTCGATCCGCCTGAGCTGGCCGCCGGCCGGTCCGGGCGGCGCGGCGCGCAACGCCCGCATGTTCTTGCGCCGCGCAGCGAAGCGCTCGAGCGCCTCGGGCGCGAAGCCGTGCGCCACCAGCACGTCGGCCTTGGCGTTGGCCGCGATCAGGTGCGCGAGCTCCTCGTCGACGTGGGCGTTCAGCGCGACCACGCCGCCGAACGCGGACTTCGGATCGGCCGCGAAGGCGCGCTCGTAGGCCTCGGCCAGCGTCGCGCCGGTGGCGACGCCGCAGGGGTTCGCGTGCTTCACGATCACCGCGGCGGGACCGTCGCCGAGCGAGTGCACCAGCCGCCAGGCGGCGTCGGCGTCGAACAGGTTGAGGTACGAGAGCGCCACGCCGCCATGCTGCACGGCCCCGTCCCAGACCCCGGGCGCACCCTCCTCGCGGTAGCGCGCACCGGCCTGGTGCGGGTTCTCGCCGTAACGCAGGACCTCCGCGAGCTGCAGCGTCAGGTGCCGCGTCGGCGGGAAGGGCTCGTCGGCGTCGAGATAGCGGACGATGGCCGCGTCGTAGGCGGCCGTGTGCGCGAACGCGGCACGGGCCAACGCACGGCGGCGCTCCGCCCCCACGCCACCGGCCCGAAGCTCGCGCAGGACGTCGTCGTAGGCGCCCGGGTCGACGACGACGACGATCGCCGCATGGTTCTTGGCGGCGGCCCGGACCATCGCCGGGCCACCGATGTCCACCTGCTCCATCGCCTCGGCCAGGCCCACGCCGGGTCGCGCCACGGTCTCGCGGAACGGGTAGAGGTTCACGGCGAGCAGGTCGAAACGCTCGATGCCGTGGGCGTCGAGCTCGGCCTGGTGCTCGTCATCGGATCGAGCCAGCAGGCCAGCGTGGATCCGCGGGTGCAGCGTCTTGACGCGACCCCCGAGGATCTCGGGCGAGCCGGTCACCGCGTCGACGGGCGTGACCGGCACGCCGGCCCCGCGCAGCTCGGCGGCCGTGCCCCCGGTCGACACCACCTCGTAACCCAGCTCGACCAGGCCGGCCGCGAAGGCCACCAGGCCGCGCTTGTCGGAGACCGACAGGAGGGCGCGCTGCATCGCGGTCAGTCCTGCGGCGCGGCGTCGTCCGCGTCGTCCGCGTCGTCGCCCTCGCCGGCGTCGCCGTCTGGCGCCGCGTCGTTGCCATCGTCCACGCTGTCGAGCGCCTCGTCGAGCGCCTCATCGAGCGCCCCCTCGAGGCCCTCGTCGAGCGGCTCGTCGAAGGTGAAGCCGTCGAGGCCGAACAGGTCATCGTTCCCGGCATCCGCCAGGTGGTTCGTCACCGCGATCTCGGCGCGGAGCTCGCCGAGCCACGCCTGCCGCGCCGCCGCGCGGCGCTCGGCCAGGATCGACGACTCGACCTGGGCGCGCACCTCGCTGAGCGGCCGGACGCGCTCCGGCGTGCGGTCGGCGACGAGCACCACGATGCGCTCCTCGACCTCCGCCGCACCCTCCTCGCCCTCGTCCTCGAGCGCTTCGGGCAGCGCCTCGGGCTGGACCACCAGCACCAGCACGTCGCTCACCTCGCCGCCCGCGGGCAGCGCGTCGAAGGCATTGGTCGCGAACAGCGCGGTGTCGATGTCGGGCTCGACCTGTCCGGGTCGGACGGTGCCCAGGGACGTCAAGACCCCGTCGTGCGCCACGGCGGCCTCGTCGACCGGCACCCCGTCCAGCAGGTCGTTGCGGAACGCCTCGGCGTCCTCGACCCGCTCGAAGTCGACGCGCGACGCGGCCGCGCTCGCGGCCACGGTGTAGGCGCTCAGGTTCGTCTGGTAGAACGCCTCGACCGCCTCGTCGTCGACCTCGACGTCGCGCGTCACGTACTCCAGGGCGCTCTGCGCCACGAAGCGGCGCGGACCGACGAACGGCACGCCCAGCGTGTCGGCACCCTGGTAGGCCAGTTCCTGGTCGATGAGCTGGTCGAGGATCGCGGGCTTGAAGAAGGCCGTGATCAGGAAGGCGGTGTCGGGCGACAACGCCTGCTGGATCTGCGGGTTGGTGTAGGTGGCGCGCACCAGCTCGGAGCGTTTGATGTCGACCGCACCGACGGTCGCGACGACGCCGTCGTCGTACCGCAGCTGCAGCGCGCTGCGGGCGGGGATCTCGACCCGCGCGTCGGCGAGCAGGCGACGCACCGCTTCGTCGAGGGCCTGCGCCTGCTTCGCCTGGAGCGCGTCCTCACGCACCTGGTCGACGACCTCGTCGAACGGCCGCGTCGCCGCAGGCAGGAAGGACTCCACCACCACCACGTGGTACAGGCCGGCGGCCTCCACCACGTCGGTGACGCCGGGGCCGCGGATGGCAAAGGCAGCCGTCGCGACCGCGGTGGGCAGGGCGGGCCGACCGACCGCACGAGGCTCGGTCTCGCCGGCGCCGGCGCCGAGCGCGCCGTCACGATCCGCACGCTCGAGCGACACCTCGCGGGCGAGCGCCGCGGCATCCGCACCGGCCGTGAGCTGGGCACGGACCGCCTCTGCCTCGTCGCGCGTCGCGAGCACGATCTGCCGTGCCAGGATCCGCTCCTCGGTCTGGTACATCTCGTCGTTCGCCATGTAGTACGCCTCGACCTCGGCATCGGTCACGTCGACGCCGTCGATCAACTCCGCCTCCCACTTGCTCTGGCGCAACTGCTGCCCCAAGTAGAGCCGGAAGGTCTCGTCGGTGAAGCCGCTACCGGCGATGATCGCCAGGTACTGCGAGTCGTTCGCGCGCCCGGCGACGCCGCGGCTCACCCTGAACTCCTCCACCGCATCGCGGATCTCGGCGTTGCTGACGCGCTGACGCGAGGCCTCCTGGCGGATCAGCTCCTGACGCACCAGCTCGTCGATCAGGAGCAGCTCGAGGTCGGCACCCACCTCGCCCTCTTGGACCAGGTTGAAGAGCGGGTTCGAGCGCGCGCGGACGACGGCGAGTTCACCGATCGGTTCGCCGTTGACGAGGATGGCGGGAGCGGCGGCGCCTTGGCCGCCGCCGCCCAGGCCCATGGTCGGCGTGAAGGTGATGACCATGCCGAGCACGAGTGCGGCCGCGAGGATCCAAAGGATGATGAGGTTCGTTCGACGGTTGAGTTTCATGTGGCTTGACGTCCTCCAGGGCCGGTGCTAGGTTGGCGGTTGCTCAGGCG
>SLSM01000321.1 GCA_007130445.1 Trueperaceae bacterium
CGACCTGTGGATGCTGGCGGCCGTCCCGTGCTGGGCCGCCTACTCGCTGCTCCTGAAGCGCACGCCGGCGGGGTTACCGCAGGTGACGGTCGTGCTGGCCACGAGTGCGCTCGGCGCACTGATGCTGCTGCCGCTCGCGGCGTGGCGCCTCGCGGCCGGGGACGTCGTGACGCTCACGCCGGCGAGTGTGGCGGGTGTGCTCTACATCGGCGTGTTCGCCGGTGCGCTGGCGTTCGTGTTCTGGAACCGTGGCGTGGCCGCGGTGGGCGCGACGAGGGCGGGGCTGTTCCTGCACCTGATGCCGCTCTTCGCGGCGCTGCTCGGGGTCACCTTCCTCGGCGAGCGCCTGGCGTCATATCACCTGGCGGGCGGGGCGCTCGTGATGATCGGGCTGCTGCTGGCGAGCGTGCGTGGGCGCGAGGGTAGGGCTTGACAGATCGCGAAGGCCTCCTCTAAGCTTTTGGAATCAGTTCCACTGGAATCGGTTCCACGAGGGAGAGTGTCCTGCCGTGGCAGTGAAGAAGCCGTCGATCCACGACATCGCGAGAGAGGCCGGCGTCGGCGTCGGCACGGTCTCGCGGGTGCTCAACGAGCGACCCAACGTCGCCGAGGCCACACGGGCCAAGGTCGAAGGCGTCATGGAGCGGCTCGGCTACCGCCCCACCTTCGCCGCCCGCCACATCCGCACGGGGCGCTCCCAGCTCTTCGGCTTCCTGACCGACCAGGTCACCACCACGCCGTTCGCGCACGACCTCATCAAGGGTGCGCAGGCCCGCGCTCGGCAAGCCGACCGCATGCTCATGGTGATCGACGCCGACGGCGATGACCGCGTGCGCGAGCAGGCCGTCTCGAACCTGATCGAGCGCGGCGTCGAGGGCATCGTCTACGCCGCCATGTTCCACCACGAGGTCCACGTCCCGCAGGCGCTCCACGAAGTGCCGACCGTGCTCGTGGACTGCTTCACGCTCGAGCGGGACTTCGCATCGGTCGTGCCGGACGAGGTGCGCGGTGGCCGCGAGGCGACCGAGCGGCTGCTCGAGGAGGGGCACCGGCGCATCGGCATGGTGACCAACGACCTCCTGGCGACGAAGTATCCCGCGGCCGTCGGCCGCCTCGAGGGCTACCGCGCCGCGCTCGACGCGGCCGGAGTCGCCTACGACGCCGAGTTGGTGCGCGAGGGTTTGGGTAACGCCGACAGTGGCTACCGCTTCGCGCACGACCTGCTCGACCTCGACGATCCACCGACCGCGTTCTTCTTCGGCACGGACCGCATGGCGATGGGTGCCTACTTCGCGTTCGCGGAGCGCGGCCTGCGCGTGCCCGACGACGTGTCGGTCGTCGGCTTCGACGACCAGCACTACATCGCCGACGCCCTCCGGCCAGCGCTCACCACGATGGCGCTTCCGCACTCGGCCATGGGCCGCTGGGCCGTCGACCACCTCCTCACCGCACCCTGGGGCGACGACCGTCTGCCACTCCAGCGGCGCCTTCCATGCCCGATCGTCGAGCGCGGCTCCGTAGGACCCGTTCCTGCGAGCGACGCCGGAGAGGAGCCCTGACTGGACACACGCGACGTCTGACTCGAGCCCGAGGCGGTCCCGTGCCCCACCGACCGTCGCCCCGATGCCCGCTCCCCTGCCGGCATCGCCACGCAGAACGGAGAGGAACCACCATGACCATGACGAAGCGATACGCCGTCGCGCTGCTCAGCGCCCTCGCACTGAGCGGCGCCGTGTTCGCACAAACCACCCTGAGCCTCTGGTACCACGGTGCCGGCAACGAGGTCGAGCGCGCCATCGTCGTGCAGATCATCGACGACTTCAACGCCTCGCAGAACGACTGGCGCGTCACGCTCGAGGAGTTCCCCCAGCTCGCCTACAACCCCTCGGTCGTCTCCGCCGCGCTCGCCGGCAACCTGCCCGACATCCTCGACGTCGACGGTCCTGTGATGCCCAACTGGGCCTGGGCCAACTACATGCAGCCGCTGAGCCTGTCCGACGGCGTCCTGGACGGCTTCCTGCCCAGCGTGATCGGCGAGTGGCAGGGCGAGGTCTACTCCGTCGGCCTGTGGGACGCCGCGAAGGCGATCTACGCGCGTCGCTCGGTGCTCGAAGCGAACGACATCCGCATCCCCAGCCTCGACGCACCCTGGACGTTCGACGAGTTCGACGCCGCCCTCGAGACCCTGGACGCGACCGGCGAGTTCGACTACGTGTTCGACGTCGGCATGGCCTGGACCGGCGAGTGGTACCCGTACGCCTTCTCGCCCTTCCTGCAGAGCTTCGGCGGCGACCTCATCGACCGCAGCACGTACCTCACCGCTGAAGGCGTCCTGAACGGCCCTGAGGCCGTCGCCTTCGGCAACTGGTGGCAGAGCCTGTTCACGCGCGGCTTCACGCCCGGGACCTCGCAGGACGACGCCGATCGCGAGACCGGCTTCCTCGACGGCCGCTACGCGCTGCAATGGAACGGCAACTGGGCCGCCGTCCCCGCCCTCGAAGCGTTCGGCGACGACCTGCTCTTCCTGCCGGCGCCCGACTTCGGCAACGGTCCGAAGATCGGCGGCGCCTCCTGGCAGTTCGGCGTCTCCGCCACCACCCGGTACCCCGAAGGCGCCAACGCCTTCATCGAGTTCGCGCTCCAAGACGAGTACCTCGCCGCGTTCAGCGACGGCATCGGCCTCGTCCCGTCGACCGTCTCCGCCGCCGCCATGACGCAGAACTACGGCGAGGGCGGCGCGCTCGAAGTGTTCTACGAGCTGAGCAACCAGCAGTCGATGATCCGGCCGCCGACCCCGGCGTACGTCGGCATCGCGTTGACCTTCGAGAAGGCGATGGCCGACATCGCCAACGGCGCCGACGTCCAGGACGCGCTCGACGCCGCCGTCGACGAGATCGAGCGCGACATCGCCAACAACGACGGCTACGGCTTCTGAACTGAGTTCACATCGCGGTGCGCGTCCCCACGCCCGCGACACCTTCGTGTGCGGTGTGGCCCCCGAACGGGGGCCACACCCGAGCGAGAGGAGACCGAGAGCGCGATGCAGAGGATCCCTGTGAAGCCCGTCCCGGAGCTCGTTCGGCAAGCCGCGGCGAGCGGCCTGGGCCCAGGTCGCCGTGGTGAGGAGGCGGCCGGTCTGGCGATGGCAGCGCCCGCGGTGATCCTGTTGGTGGTCTTCCTGATCACCCCCTTCGCCTTGGCGTTCGTCATGTCGTTCACCAACCAGCGCCTCGTGTCGCCCAACCCGACGACGTTCGTCGGCACCCGCAACTTCACCCAACTGCTCACCGTCCGGCCGTTCATGATGACGCCGCTCACCGATCCCGAGACCGGCACCACGCTCCGTGACGACACCGGCGCACCCGTCTACCCGGTGTTGCGCGACATCACCCGCCGCAACCCCGACTACCCGCAGTTCGA
>SLSM01000351.1 GCA_007130445.1 Trueperaceae bacterium
TATTTGCATGGCTATCCCCTTTCTTAAAATCCTGGGTTTATTTCTGGTTCGCCAGCAGGTTCCCGTACGGTTTCTTTTACTGGATTTTGTTGTTCTGCTGTTGTGTTTGTTTTGTTTTCAGCTGCTTTTGGTGGCGTTACGTCAATTACTTTCCTGGCCGCTGAAGTTGCTTTATCTTCTGCTTTCTCCTGCTCTGTCCGTTCATCTGCAGCGGCATCACTTTCCAATGCTTTCATCATTTCTGTTGTCAGCGTTCCATATTTGGTGAGTATTTGACGCAGCATGGTCTTTTGCGCCATTTCATGGTAATGGGTTTTCCATGGTCCGGAGGCGCTCTTGGCGTAGCGTTCTTTATGTTCGGTCATCTTTTCTGTTGTCCAGTACAAGGTCTTGGTGAAGCCGTCTATGGTTTCGATATGGGCGAAATATCCAATCACCTTATCGCTGGTAGCCTCTCCGGATAGGTCGATCTCTCCAGTGAGCTTGTTCCTGCCTCGCAATTCCCCTTCATACACAACGTCTGCATTGATGATCCGATATCGTCCGGTGCGCTGGGCCAGCTGTAAATATCCTTTGTATCCAATCTGCAGCTGGGGCACTTTGGCCCCGTTCCGGTTTTTGTCCCGGTAGGGTACCAGGTAAGCGAAGCCCAGGCCTTTGCTGATGGGCAGTTGCAGGCTGGCAGCTTTCATGGCTTCGAGGATCACTAGGTTAGGGTCGCACTCTCTCAGGCTGCCATCGTTGGCGTAAAGCTCCGCCAAACTGGCGGCGAAGCTCTGCGCTCCTTCTGCGAGGGCATTCCGGAACTGTGTCCGGATGCCCTCGCTGGATAATGATTTTTGTAATATTTGTAAGTTGCTCATGCTATCTGCTCCCTTCTGTTGTTGGCGTTTACGATGGTTAATTCCGGGTGGTCCGGGCTGACGACCAGCCGGATCGTCTGGCTGTCTATTGCCAATAGCTGCGTCACGGCTTCTGCGTTGTCCACGAATACCGGCGCCGTTTTGTTATAGTGGTGGCTTAGGGTGTTTAGGATGTCCAGGCCTGCATTGATCCGGGCGGCATTGTTCAAGCTGCTGTAAGGCACTCCGTTTACCGTTGTTTCGCAGGTTTCGGCCAGTCCTCCGTTTTGCTGCTGGTGGAAGAGTTTGAAGCGGGCCATCTGAAATTTTTCATTGATCCGGCCTTCCAGCAGGACTACTTTCTCCCTCACATACTCTTCTGTGAGATAAAGCTCTTCTTCCAGTTTCTCGTATTCATCCGCCAGCTGCTTTTCTTCTGCTTCCAGCTCCGTGATCCGCTTCCGGGTTCGCGTGGCGCTGTCAATGGCTGCCAGCTGGGCTTCCAGTTGCCGTATCTTTTGGCCGGTTTCTTCCAGCGCTCTCTGCAGGCTTATGGTTTCGTCTTGGATCAACTGTCGGCGCTGCTGCTGATTTTCCTGCAGCTGCCTGATCTGATTTCTGATTTCCTCCAGCTCTGCTGTTTTGCCAACACTTGCCATCTGGTTTTCTAACTGCCGAGCTTGTTGGCGTATTTCTTCCAGCTCTGTTTCGCTCTGCGTGAGCGGTGCGCTGGTATTCTCCATATCAACGACAAGGCTGGCAGCTTCCTGCATCAGCGCTTCCAGCTTCTCTTTGCTGTCTCTCCCACGGCACTGAATCCCTTCCAGTTTTGCTGCTTTCTTTTCGTTGAAATAGTCCGTTTCTCGTTGCTGCGCTTCCTGTTTCTGTGCTTCCGGTATTTGTTGGCGGCAAGTGGGGCAAGTATCTTCTGCTTGATATTCCAGCTTTTGACTGGCGTTTTGTCGGTATTCTTCCCGAAGCGCTGCAAGCTCTTTTTCAAGTTTGGGGATCTCGCCGCTGATACTGTCAGCACGCTGTTTTTTCCGGATCAACTCCGTTTCAAGCTGCATCTGCTGGTGCCTTTTTTCCGTTTCGACTTTACGGAGCTGCTGCAATTTTTCCATGGTTTCTTTTTCTGCAGCCCATTTGATTTGTTGTTCCTGTTGTTGCAGCTCGGCAATCCGCTGCCGGATGCCGGTTTGGCTGCCGTTTTCTGCCGCTTCGATCTGATGGCGCAACTCCCTGCGCTTTTCTTCCAGCTGGCTGATCTCCACTGCGATTGCTTCCGAATCATGGCCAACGGCCTCTGGCATACTCCGCTCCGCTTCGTCAATCCGTACCGGAATCCGTTCCAATTCTCGGTTGATCTCCTTCCTCTTTGCAGCGATGATCTTTCTATGATCTTCGATGCTCCGCTGGTCCAGTATTGCTGCCAGGGCTTCCAGCTTCGGCGCTGCTGCAATTATGTCTGCCGGCTTCACATCGCCGCATAGGTCCAACAGGATTTCCCGGCGCTTTTGCCAGTGGAGTTGGCCATTGAAATAGTCCGGGCTGGTGAGCCCCCCCCCCAGCTCTTCGTCCATTAGGCTTGCGATCCGCTGCTGGTACTCGTTGGCTTTCACTGGCACATCATCCACAAAATGTTCCGTAGTGTGACCGGTGTGTTCCGAGCTGGCGCTGCCGCGTTTCTTGGTCCATTTTTCCCGGTAGGTTTTTTTCAGTTTGATCAGTCTGCCGAGATCCAGCTCCAGCGTTACCTCGGCGGTATGTTCCAAGTTGTGGATTTCTTTCCCGTCAGGTTGCAGCGTTTTAATCTCAAAATCCGATTTGTTCTGGCTGTCTTTGCCAAACAGCAGCCAGATGAAAGCATCGTATACAGTGGTCTTTCCAGTGGCGTTATCGCCAAAAACAGCTGCGTCAGTGCCTCCTGGCTCAAACGTAAACCCATTAATCCCCTTAAAATTCTTGATCTCCAGCTTGGCTAACCTCATTTTCAGCTCTCCCTTCTTAGTACCATTCGCCAGTATTCGTCACGTGATACCACTCTCCGTCTGCACAGATTACTTTTAAAAAGATGCCGTTTTCATCCGCAGCCAGCTTTACACTTAATGGCAGTTTTTTCTTTCTGGCTTCCTCACCCCAAGCGTTCCAAAACCTTACACAAAACACTATGAAAATCTTTTGCGTAGAATCCAGCAATCCAGAAAAACCTTTTACTTCGTGGGGATCATACATCTTTTATGCCTCCCATCCCAGCGCTCGATCTATATAGCTTTCAAGGTCCACACCTCTTATCCGAAACTGCCCTCGTATCTTCACGCTGGGAAGCTCCCTAGTATGTATAAGTGTATAAACCGTGTCCCTGGATACCTTTAATAATTTAGCTGCTTCAGCTGGTGTGTGTAGTGTTATCATTCGTAATCGCCCCTTCGATTAGTTTTTCAACCGGCGTTTCAACGAGCCGGCTGATTTTGATTAGTTCCTCAACGGTGATCCGTCGCCTGCCATTCATGGCGGCAGAAAAGGACTTATACGGTATATCCGTTTTTTCAGCTACAAATGAATATTTCA
>SLSM01000363.1 GCA_007130445.1 Trueperaceae bacterium
CTCCTGCTCGATGAAGGGTCCCCAGCCGCGCGTCGCGTTCGGCGTGGACGCCACGGCGTGCCAGAAGAACGTGTTGCACGAGTCGGCGATGGCGTGGCGGACGTCGTACATGCCCTTGTCCCAGGTCGCCCAGTTCTGGAACGTGATGCCTCCCAGACGGTATGCGGCCGAGCACGAGAAGCGCGAGGCGGGCGTGATCCAGCCACCGTCGAGCAGCGCCATCGAGGTGACGAGCTTGAACGTCGACGCCGGCGCGTACGCCTCCACCGCGCGGTTCTGCAGCGGCTTGTGCTCGGCGTCGGTGAGGTAGCGCCCCACCGCGTCGGGGTCGATGGGACGCTTGGCAAACACGTTCTGGTCGAAGGTCGGCGCCGACGCCATGGCGAGGATCTCGCCCGTGCGCGGGTCGAAGGCCACGAGCGCGCCGTGCACGACCGACTCGAGCGGGCGGCCGTTGGCCTGCCGGTCGGCGTTGACGTAGGTGAGCGCGCCCGCCAACACGTCCTCGGCCAGGCGCTGGACGGCGGGGTCGATGGTGAGGACCACGTCCTGACCGGGGATCGCGGGCTCGATCACGGTGGACCGCAGCGGCGCGCCACGCGGGTCGACCTGCACCTGGCGCATGCCGGCGGCGCCGTAGAGCGCGGCCTCCCACGTCGCCTCGACGCCCATCACGCCTGCGAGGTCGTCGACGCCGTATCCGGGGTTGCGATCGGGATCGGCCTGCGAGGTGTAGCCGACCACCTGCGCGGCGAGGTTGGTCGGGTAGGTCCGCTCGATGCGCTCACGCAAGTACAGGTTGGCCTGCCCCGCGATGCGCTCCTCGACGGCCGGCACGAGCGTGTCGGGGATGTTCCAGACGAGCACGGCACCGTTCAGACGCTCGTCGAGCCGCGCCGGGTCGGGCGCGCGCGGCTCACCCTCGACGCCCAGGAAGGCTTGCAGCCGTGCCCAACCGTCGATCTCGCCACCCCAGTACATGAGGTCGTAGGCCACGCGGTTGTCGGCGAGGACGGTGCCGTCGCGGGCCAGGATGCGGCCACGCAGCGGCGTGATGCGCCGCTCCTGCGTGAAGTTGGACTCGCTGCGGTCGCGGTACTCGTCCGCCATGGCGATCTGCAGGTACATCAGGCGACCGGTGAAGATGACCATGATCGAGAGCGTGATGGCCAGCATCAACCGCACGCGCGGCAAGATGCCGGCCTGCGGGTCCTCCTCGGGCTTGCGGCTGCCGGGGACGAACTCCTTGGGCGCCTTGCGGCCGATGAAGGGGCGCCGCCGGCGCGGCTCGTCGCCCTTGCGACGACCGTTGCCGCCGCCCCTCACAGCAACTCCCGCTGCAGCATGCGGGTCCGCTCCAGGAGCGCGAAGCCCCACGGGAGCAGCGCCATGGCGGCCACGACCGTGAACGCCATGTCGAGCGCGGCGACCGCCGCGGCCCCGCCGAGGTCGCCGACCCCGCCCGAGAGCCACACCAGCAAGACGAGGGTCACGGCCCACTTGCCGGCCACGGCGGCCAACACCGCCAGCGAGCGCTCGAGGAAGCCCTGTTGCGACAGCTGCGCGCGCACCGTGGTCGCCACCAGCGCGGCGGCTGCCAAACCGAGCGCGTGCACGCCCAGGGCGCCATGGCCGATCACGTCCTGCACCAGACCGAAGCCGTACCCCACCAGGACGAGCTGCCAGGCAGGCAGGCGGTAGAGGAGCGTGAGCACGGCGATCAGGAAGAGGTCGGGTGGCGGCAAGGGCGCCAGCAGGGCGGCCAGGAAGCCCTGCGACAACACGAGCACGAGGTAGAAGAGGAGCAGCCGCACGAGCTCAGTGTACCGAGGCGCCGCCACCCGGTCGGGCAGTAGGCTGGACGCATGCCCACCCTGATCCTGCACGGCGGCGCGGGCCGCATCGACGATGCTCGCACGGACGCGTACGAGCGCGGACTCGCGGCCGCGCTCGTGGCCGGCTGGGAGGTCCTGGAGCGCGACGGCGCCGCCGTCGATGCGGTGGTCGCCGCGGTCGCGAGCATGGAGGCCGACCCGAGCGCGTTCAACGCCGGCGTCGGCAGCAGCCTCACCCGCGACGGCACCGTCGAGTGCGACGCCTGCCTGATGGACGGTCGCGACGGCCGGGCGGGCGCGGTGGCGCTCGTGACGCGCTCCGCCTCCCCCATCCGCCTGGCGCGCGTCGTGCTGGAACGCACGCCGCACGTGCTGCTCGCCGGTCGCGGCGCCGACGCGCTCGAGGACCACCCGGTCGATCCGGGCGCGCTCGTGACGCCCTACGCACGCGCGCAGCTCGAGCGCTGGCGGGCGCGCCACGCCGAGTCGACGGGCTCGGCCGCCGAACCGACCGGCTCGGCCACGGTCGGAGCCGTCGCCCTGGACGACGCCGGCGCGCTGGCGGCCGCGACGTCGACCGGCGGCGTGATCGGCCAGTGGCCGGGCCGCATCGGCGACGCGCCGATCCCCGGCGCCGGCACCTACGCCGACCGCAGCGTCGCCGTGTCGTGTACCGGCAAGGGCGAGGCCTTCCTACGGGCGGTGACCAGCAAGGCCCTCGCCGAGCGCCTGGCCGCCGGCGCGGCGCTCGAGGACGCGCTCGCACGCGCTCTGGCCGACGTGAACGCGATGGGCGGCAGCGGTGGCCTGATCGCCCTCCTCGCCGACGGTCGGCTCGCCTGGGCGTTCGACACCTCGCACATGGCTCTGGCGTGGCGCAGCGAGGGCGCGGAGCACGTGTCGGTGGCGGCCGAGCCGGGCGTGACGGTGCGGCCGTGACCGCCCCGGCGTACCGCATCGTCGTGGCCGAGCCGACGCCCGAGGGGCGCGCCGCGTTCGCGCGCATCGCCCTGCCCTACCTGGCCAAGCGCGAGGCGCTCAACAACCTGCTCCTCGGCGTGGTCGACGGCGTCGCCAGGGGTCGGTTCGGCGCCGACGCCGTGATGGTCACCGCCGAGGACGCATACGGCGACCTCGCGGCGTTGCTGCTGCGCGTTCCGCCGAACCCCCTGCTCGTCGCCGCTGGCTGCCGCGGCGACGCGCGCGAGGCGCTGCTCGCGTGGCTGGTCGAGCACGACCCCGACCTGCCAGGCATGGTCGGTCCGCTGGCCGAGGCCGCAGGGGCCGCTCGCTGGTGGGAGGCCCACACCGGCCGGCGCCTCGAGCTTCGCATGCATCAGGGCGTCTACCGCCTGCGCGCGGTGACGAGCGCGCGCCGCGCCGCCGGCCGCGCCCGGCTGGCCGAGGAGCGCGACCGCGAGCGCGTCACGGCCTGGCTCGGCGCCTTCGAGGAGGAGGCGCTCGGCGGGCGCGTGAGCGATCCCGCCGAGCTGTGGGCGTCGTTCACCGGCGGCGGGGCGCGCCGCCTGCACGTGTGGGAGGACGAGCGGGGCGAGGTGGTCAGCCTGGCGGGCC
>SLSM01000285.1 GCA_007130445.1 Trueperaceae bacterium
ACAGCGTCGCGACGACGCTCAGGTCGTCGAGGTCGTCCACCGGGTCGTGATCGAGCAACACGAGATCGGCGTCGAAGCCTTCGCTCACCCGACCGGAGCGATGCGAGCGGCCGATCGCCTGTGCGGCCCCGGCCGCGAAGGCCCGTAGCGCGGTCTCGGCTCCGATGGCCTCGTCGAGCGGCAGGTGCGTCCCATCCGCGCCGCGGCGGCGCACGGCGGCGCGCAGGCCCGCGAACACGTCGGGTTCGGCGACCGGCGTGTCCGAGCCGAAGGCCAGCAGCGCGCCGGCGGCTGCGATCGAGCGGAACGGGAACGCCCGCTCGAGGCGGTCACCGAGCGCGACCTGGATCGAAGCCGCATCGAAGGTGAGGTGGATGGGCTGCATCGACGCCGTCACGCCGAGCCGGCCGAGTCGGGCGACGTCGTCGGGGTGAACGTGCTGCACGTGCTCGATGCGCGGCCTCAGGCCGGCCGGACGCCACGTCTCAACCGTCGCTTCGAGCGCGTCGACCACCGCGCGAACCGCCGCGTCGCCGATGGCGTGCGTCACGGGCGCGAAACCGGCCTCGGCGACCAACCGGAAGCGCTCGCGCAGGACCGTCGGTCCGTCCACGGTCATGCCGACGCCGCCGACGTCGCGGTACGCGTCGAGCATCCACGCGGTGCGGCTCCCGAGCGCGCCGTCCGCGAAGAACTTCGCCCCACCGACGACGAAGCGCGCGCCGCCCTGCCCGCCGCTCATGCCGATCGCTGCGGCGTGCTCCACGTCGGCGTGCGGCACGCACGCCCAGACACGCAGTGGGTAGTCGTCGCCCGAGGCGGCGTCGGCGATGGCGCGCCACGCCGCAGGCGGCTCGTAGGCCATGTGGTGGACCGTGGTGATGCCTCGTCGGGCGAGATCGACACCTGCGCTCTGCACCGCACGCGTCCAGTCGGCGCGCTCGACGACCGGGATGGCCGCAGCCACGAGGTCGACGGCGTGTTCGAGCAGGTACCCCGTCGGGGTGCCGTCGGCGTCACGGACGATCACACCGTGCTCGGGATCGGGCGTGGTGGCGTCGATCCCGGCGGCGACGAGCGCGGCGCGGTTGGCCCAACCGGCGTGGTGATCCTGAGAACGCAGCAGCACGGGGTGGCGCGGGGCGACGGTGTCGAGGGCGGCGGCCTCGAGGGTCGTGACGCCCCAGCGGTCGAGCGCGAAGCCGGCGCCGGTGATCCACGCCCCGG
Organism: Trueperaceae bacterium; assembly: GCA_007130445.1. GTDB lineage: Bacteria > Deinococcota > Deinococci > Deinococcales > Trueperaceae > CSSed10-48. Next base: position 1,228 of record SLSM01000285.1, read on the forward strand.
GCGCGCTACGGCCGGCGCGCTCGGCGACGCGCGCGAGGGCGCCGGCAAGGTCCGGCACGTCGTGCAGGGCGACGGACGCGAGCTCCATGCCGTGCTGCGCCAGGTGTACGTGGGCGTCGTGGAAGCCGGGGAGCAGGCAGGTCGACGGCGCCTCGATCACGTCGGTGCGCGGGCCACGCCAGACCGACACGTCGGCGCGCGACCCGACGGCCACGATCCGGCCGTGGGCGATGGCGACGGCCTCGGCGCGCGGGCGCCCGGCGTCCAGGGTACGGACGCGGCCGGGCAGGAGGATCAGGTCGGCATGCATGGTGTCGAGTCTACCGGCACGTCAACGCCGCGCGGCGAGGGCGACGAGCACGTCGAAGTCGTCGGGGCAGTCGGGGTCGTCGAGCGCCGCTTTGTTGCGGCGCATCTCGCCGCACGCACGACAGCGATGCACGATCACCCAGCCCTTCTTGCCGGAGTGCTCGACCGCGATCGGCTCGAGGACGCCCCCGCACGTGTTGGCGCGGTCGCCGGGGTTGACGTCGACGTGCAGCGAGTGCAGGCACCAGGGGCAGTGGTTGCGGTACGAGCCGTTGACGAGCGGAGGGACGTCGGCGCCACAGTTCGAGCAGGTGAAGCCCGTGTTCGTCCCGATGGCCTGGAAGCGTCGCACGCGCGCAGTGTAGCGCCACGGACCCGCGGCGACGGTGCCCACTCGGACGGCTCGGGCCAGGTGCTCCGTGGCACGGCGAAACGCGCCGCGATGTCAGCCGCAGTCCTCGTCCAAGACGGCGCTCCTCGCGGCGACGCGACGCTCGACCTTGGCCACGTACGCATCCGGGTCGCCCTTGCGGCGCAGCCCGGCGGCGACCATCGAGCGCACCGTGCCGAACACCGGTCGCTCGGGCCAGGGACGGTCGTGCCGACCGTAGACCCAGGACACGCCGGCGTACGAGTTGGGATCGCGTCCGTCGAGGAAGTAGCGGTCGTTCAGCGTGCGCGTGAGGTCGAACGCGGCCTCCGGATCGCGGCTCCAGGCGAGGATGCGCTTGCCCCAGTACATGCGCATGTAGTTGTGCATGTAGCCCGTGGCGCGCATCTCGAGCATGGCGGCGTTCCAGTACGGGTCGTCGGTCTCTGCCGCCTCGAGCGTGGCGGGGTCGTAGACGCGCTCACGTTCGTCGTGGGCGTGCTTCGCCAGCGTCTTCCGGGCCCACTCCGGGAGCGCGTCGTAGCGGTCGTAGCCGGGCTCGAACCAGGCGTGGTTGATGGCGAGCTCGCGTCGCACCACAAGCTCTTCGATGAACGCGTCGCGCGACCGCGTCGCCGCGTCCCGGTCACGTGCTGCGTCCGTGACCGCGCGCAAGACGCGCACCGGTGAGACCTGGCCGAAGTGGAGGTGCATGCCGAGGTACGAGACGGCGTCGCGTTGCGGCTGGTTCCGGCCGTCGCCGTACGCGTCGAGGACGCAGTCCGTGAGGCGACGGAGCGCGGCGGCGGCCTGGGCCGCGCCGCCGTGGAAGTACGCGCTGACGCTCCCGGCGGTGCCATCGACACCGAGCCGGCGCGTCAGCGCGAGCGGGTCGTCGAGCTCCGCCTCGAGGCCGCTGCCCTCACCCGGTGGTGCCGCGTCGGTCGGCCACCGCTTCGCCACCGCGACGGGCGAGGGCAGCGCGACGAAACGCTCCAGCAGCCGTTGCACCTTGGGACGCAGCGTTCGCGCCATGTACTCCGCCTTGCCGCTCGCGACCTCGACCGGCACGACGGCCTCCCCCTCGACCTCGACCACGCCGCAGAGTGCCTCCGCCGCCACCCGAGCACGCCACGCTCGTTGATGCCGGAGGTAGCCCCGGTCGCACACCAGCACGGCGGCACCCCGCGCGGCGGCGAGGGCGACCTCGTCGGGCGCACCCGCGCGGCACGCGAAGCCGACGCCACGCTCCGCCAGAGCGTCGCGCACCTCGCGCAGGCCCTCGAGCATGAAGACGAACGACCGCTCGCTCGCACCTGGGTAGCGGGCGTCGAGCCCGACGACGACGCAGGCCGGCCGGTCCCACCGTGACGCCAACGCCAGGGCGTGCTCGAGCGCAGGGTTGTCGCGAGCGCGCTGCGCCTGTTGCATCCAGTACACGACGGGCCCCGGACTCGGCCCTTCGGCAGCGCGCCGGACGTGGACGCGTTCGGGCGGGGTGAGTTCGGGGACGGTCAGGGCGCGCGCCTCGTGATCGGACATGGCGCATGCTACGAGGTGCCGCGACTCGCGACCGTGCCGTCTCCTCCCCTCCCTGGTCGCCCTGGGCCGCGTACCATTGCGTATCGCGGCGTGGGCCGCGCCAGCGCATCATGATCCTGCTCGAGTGCCACGACCTCTTGCTTCGCGCAGACGACCGCGACCTGCTACGCGCCGACCTGGTGCTGCGCAGCGGTTGGCGTGTCGGTCTCGTCGGTCCCAACGGGAGCGGGAAGTCGACGCTCCTGAGAGCGCTGGCCGGGCGTGTGCCCCCAAGCGAGGGGCGCGTGTCGCGGCCGCCCGGCGTGGAGATCGATCTGGTCGAGCAGGACGTCGCGCCGGGTCAGGGCGTCGACCTGTGGTCGTTGGCGCGGGCCCACCTCGGCACCATCCGCGCGCTCGAGTTCGAACTCGAGCGCGCGTACCGCGCCGCCCTGCACGACCCCGACGCCGGTGTGCGCTACGCCGAACTGCTCGCCGGCTTCGAGCGCCGTGGGGGCTTCGACGCCGATGCACGACTGATGCGCGACCTCGAGCGCGTCGGCCTGACGCCGGCGATGTGCCAGCGGCCCGCGGCGGAGGCCTCCGGAGGCGAGCGCCAGCGCGCACGGCTCGTCGGGGCACTCGTCGCAGGCGCCGACGTGCTGCTGCTCGACGAGCCGAGCAACCACCTCGATTTGGCCGGCCGGGACTGGCTGGTCGAACGCCTCACCGCCCACGAGGGCGCGGTGCTGGTGGCGTCGCACGACCGCGCCTTGTTGCAGCGCGCCTGCACGCACGTGGCCACGATCGACGGCGGTCGCATCACGCTCCGCCGCGGGAACTTCGACCGCACGACGCAGGCGCTGGCAGATGCGGCGCGCTCTGGTGCACGGCGCCAGGCGGAGCGTGCGAAGCGCCTCGCCGAGCTCGATCGCATGGCGGCCGACCTCGAACGCTTCGGCAACCGCGCTGCGCAGGTGCGCAAGCGTCGGGCGCGACGCGAACGCGCCGCACTCGAAGCCGCCGCGACGGCCACGCCGACGGTGCCGCGCGACCACACGACACCGGCGCGCCCGCGCGCGACGACCGTCGCTCGAGCAGGCGTCACGCTGCTGCGGGCCCGACACCTACAGATCCCCGGCATCCTGGACGATGGCGCGTTCGACCTGGAGAGTGGACAGCGCGTGGCGCTCGTGGGACCGTCCGGCAGCGGCAAGAGTTCGCTCCTGGCCATCGTGGCGGGCACGGCCGCCTCGACGGATCCGCGTGCCCGCCTGGCGTGGCGCGACGGCACCAGTGTGCTGTACCTCGACCAGGTCGCGCGCGGACTCGATCCGGAGCGCAGCGCGCGAGCGGCCTTGAGCGATTGGGTGAGCGCGGCACAGGCCACCGGTGCGCTCGCGGAGGCCGGACTCCCCCACGCCGTCTGGGACCGGCCCGGGAGCACGCTGTCCGGCGGTGAGCGTGCGCGCGTCGCGCTGGCCCTGCTGACGGTCCGCGAGGCCGACGTCCTCATCCTGGACGAGCCGACGAACGATCTCGACCTGCCCGGCATCGAGGCGCTCGAGGCGCTGCTGGCAGCGTCGCCGGCCGCCATCGTGATCGCCAGCCACGACGAGGCCCTGGTGCGCGCGCTGCAGGCCGAAGTCGTGACGCTGGAGTCCGCCGCGCTCGTGCGCTACCGGGGCGGCATCGACGGCTACCGTCGCCGCTCGCGTCGCCTTGAGCCGGGCGCGGACGGCGGCCGAGGCGCGGAGGGCGACTCGACTGGCGGCGTCGACTCCGCCGACGCCGACACCCGCGCCACCGACCCCGACGCGGACGACGCCATCGACCGGGAGCGCGCCCTCGTGGCGTCCGCACTCGAGGACCCGCTGCGCTGGAGCCCTCGTGCGCTCGAGCGTTGGAACGCGCGCCGCGAGGCGGCCGAGGTCGCCCTGCTCGACGCGTGGGAGCGACGCAACCCCGACCCGGCTCCGGCGCCTCGCTTCCGAACGCGCGAGGCTGGCGTGGCCGTGCTGGCCGACCGCGATGGCGATGCGCTGCGGGTCGACCTGGAGGGGGGGCCCGGCGTGGTGGTCCGCCGTGTCGGCGCGGTGGCGCACCTGCGCCCGGAACGCGTCGAGGGCCTGATGACACTGCCGTGGGCGTGGCGCGCGCTGTGCCACGGCGCGGCTCGGTTCGCGATCTACCTGTTGCCGGTCGAGGCCGTGCAGGTGTCGAGCCCGGTCCCCCTCGCGGGCGGCCCGTTCGAGCGGCACGACGGCGACTGGTGGGTGGTCCGGCGCGCTGCGCTCGAGCGCAGCGAGGGCTGGACGCAGGGCTCCGTCGCTCGACGACGAGGCCAGCGGTGGCGTGGCGGCCCGACAGGGCGCGTCTGCCAGGGCCGCTAAGCTGGGCGCATGCCGCGCCGCATCGCCACGCTCGGCCGGGCGCTCCTCTGGCTGGCATCCGCCTCGTTGGTCGGCCTCGTCGCGTGGTTGCTGCTCGCTCCGCCTGCCTGGATCGAGACGGTGTGGCTCCACGGTCCGTGGCCGCGCTGGGCGCACGGTACCAGCCGACTCCACACGGCGACGGCGCTGCCCCTGACCGCGATCGTCGTGCTCGTCGGCACCGCGCTCACGCTGTCCGTGGCGCTGCTGCGACCACCGCGCTGGCGCCGCTCCGGCGTGGCGCTGCTCGCCTGGCTGGCGCTGCTCGCCTTGACGTTCGTACCGGCGTGGGGCGCGAGCTATCGACGCGCACCGCTCGCTCAGACGCTCGGACTCGCCGACGACGCCGCCACCGTGCCCGTCCTCCTCGAAGCGTTCGAGCGGCTGGCCGCTCGCGTCCACGCCGACGCCCCGGAGCGGGCCCTCGCGGCGTCCGCGAACGACGCGGCGTTCGACGCCGCCGTGGCGGCGGCCGCCCGCTGCGTGTCCGAGGCAGACGCGCTGGTGAGCGGCCGCGTGATCAGCGTTCCAGCCCGCGTGACGCCACTGCCCGAAGGCACCTTGCTTCGCGCTGGCTACGGCGGGATCTCGCTCCCGTGGCTGCTCGAGCCACACGTCGACCAGGGCCTGCCGCCTGCCGCACGCCTCGCGGTCGCGACGCACGAACTGGCCCATGCTGCCGGTTGGGCCCGCGAGGCGGACACCGACGCGCTGGCGATGCTGGCCGGGATCGGTTGCGATCACGATTGGGTCCGCTACGCCAACGCTCTGGCCGGTATGCAGGCCGTTCGTGCGTCGCTGGTGCCGCTCGTCGACGCACAGGGCGTCGAGCGCGCCAGCGTCGACGCCACGCTGGCGGCGCTCCCGCCCGCCGCTCACGCCGACCGCGCCGCCCTCGTGGAGGCCGTTGCCCACTGGTACCGACCGGCCTTCGCGCAGCGTGTGACGACGGTGTACGACGCCTACCTGCGCAGCCAGGGCGTCGACGCAGGCGTGGCCGATTACGACGCCTCGGGCGCCCTGCTCGCGGCGGCGCTCGCTGCCTGCGACCGCGGTGCGACGCGGCCGTGGTGCCGCTGACGTCGACGGGCCCACGTCAGCGCAGGGTGGAACGGGCACCGGCCCACTCGGGTAGAGTGTGGCCAGATGCGTTCACGTGACATATGCAAGCCCGTGCGACACGGGTCCCGTGGGGGCGGCCCCGGCGTGAGCAGAGGCTGACGGGTGCAGCGGCTCCGCAGGCGTTTCGCCTTGACGGACGAAGCGGGCGTCACGCGTAGGTTCGCCCTGGTCACAGGCGTCCAGGAGTTCGCCATCTGGCTGCCGCTGCCGGTGATGGTCCTCCACATGAACGAGCGCGGGATCGACCTGGCGCTGATCGGCCTCGCCTTCGCCCTCCGTGCCGTGTGCGTGGTCGTGCTCGAGCTCCCGACGGGCGGGCTCGCCGACGCCATCGGCCGCAAGCCGATCGCGCTCGCCTCGCAAGCGTTCACGTTCGTGTCGCTCGTCTTCTTGTTGTTCGTCGGAGGCCCCGTCACGCTCTTCGCGTACGCCCTGTTCCAGGGCATCGGTTCGGCGCTCCACAGCGGAGCGCTCGAGGCGTGGTACGTCGATCGGCTCCGCTCCGCCAACGCAGGCGTCGCGTTGCAGCCCCACCTCGCCAGCATCGCGGTCGCTCAGACGAGTGCGATGCTGGCGGGCGCCGCCATCGGCGGGACGCTGCCGGCGCTCGTCAGCGGTCTCGCGTTGCCGTGGCCGCTGGCGGGGTTCGGCGTCGCGTTGTTGGCGGGCCTCGCACTGCGCGCAGTGGCGCTGTGGCTGACGCTCGTCCTGGTCGAAGAGCCGGAGTTCGTCGGCACTCGGCCCAGCGCCGCCCTCGGTACGGTGGCGATCGTGCGTGACGGCCTGCGCCTGGTGCAAAGCGTACCCGTGATGCGCTACCTGCTCGTCGCCGGCGCAGCGATGGGCATGGCGATCGTCAGCCTCGAGACGCTCTGGCAACCGATCGCCGGGCTCACCTTCGGCGCCGATCCGGAGGGGAGCGCCGTCTTCGGGGTGCTTGGGTTCGTCCTGGGCGGCGCCGGACTGCTCGGCAGCCTGGCGGTGATGCGCTTCGGCCACCTCGTCCCCGGTGGCGCACCCGTGCTCGCCGGGCTCAGTCAGCTCGTGAAGGGTGCCGCGATGCTGGTGCTCGCGTTGCACGCGGGCGCACTCGGCGTCGGCCTCGGCTTGGGGTTGGCGTTCTTCGCGATCGCGACACAGAACGTCCCGCACGACACGCTCGTCAACGACGCCGTACCCGCAGAGCGACGGTCGATCATGCTCAGCATCAACTCCTTGGTCTTCTTCGTCGGCGTCGCGATCGGCTCTGCGACCCTCGGCCCGCTCGCGAGTGCCACCGACCCGCGCTTCGCCCTCACGGTCGCAGCCGTGTGCACGCTATTGGCCTGTGGCGCCTACGTCGGGGTCGCGGCGGCGCTGCGCACCACCGTGAACGCGAGCGCGCAGGCGTCCGAGAGCACGACGGGGCGCTGAGGCGCCAGTTGCCACAGCCACCACCGGCGCGATCGCGACGCGCTCAGTCGAGCGCGTCGGGGAGCGGGCCGAGGTTGCGCTCGATCACCGCGTCGATGCGAGGGGCACGACCCATGAACGCCGCGAAGAGCTCGCCGGGATCGGCGCTGTCGCCGCGCGCCAGCACCGTGTCGACGAACGCGCGCCCGACACCGCGGTCGAAGAGCCCCTCGTGCTTGAACCGCGAGAACGCGTCGGCGTCGAGGACCTCACTCCATTTGTAGGCGTAATACCCCGATGCGTACGCACCGGACATGATGTGCGTGAAGGCGCACAAGACGCCCGTCGGGACGAAGCGCTCGGCGATGTCGAAGGGCACCATCACGCTGCGGGCGAACGCGTGCGGGTCAGCACCAGGCGTCGGATCGAAGTCGACGTGCAGGGCCATGTCGACGCTGGCCAACGCGAGCTGTCGCATCTGCAGCCACGCCTGCATGAAGTGGCGCGACGCGAGCAGCTTGCCGACGAGCCGAGCCGGGATCGGCTCGTCGCTGTCGACATGGCGCGCGAAGCGCGCCAGCGCCTCCGGCTCGAGCGTCCAGTTCTCCATCACCTGCGAGGGGAGCTCGATGAAGTCCCACGCCACGGCGCCCATGCCCCGTGCGCGAACCGCGACGTTCGTGACCAACAGATGCAACAGGTGGCCGAACTCGTGGAAGAGCGTCTGGACCTCCTCGAAGTCGAGGAGGGCGGGCCGACCGTCGTCGCCGGGTGTGAGGTTGCCGCAGACCAGCCCGACGTGCGGGTCGAAACCCCCGTCCGAACGCGGACCGCCCTCGATGAGATCGTTCATCCAGGCGCCGGAGCGCTTGTCGGCACGGGGGTACCAGTCGGTGTAGAAGGTGCCGACGTGGGTCCCGGTCTCATCGCGGACCTCGAAGCACTCCACGTCGTCGTGCCAACGCTCGGGCGCGTCGACCCGCTCGAAGCGCAGCCCGAACAGGTCGGACGCCAACTCGAACATCCCGGACTGCACGCGCGGCAGCGGGAAGTACGGGCGCAGGCCCTGCTCGTCGAGATCGAAGCGGCGCTCACGCCAGCGCTCGAACGCGAACCGAACGTCCCACGGCTCGAGCGTCTCGATCCCCAAGGCGTCGCGTGCGAAGGTCTCGAGCTCCGCGATCTCGCGCTCGACATACGGACGGGTCCGAGTCTCGAGCGTGGCAAGGAAGGAGCGCACCTGGTCGACGCCGGCCAGCATCCGATCCTCGAGCGCCAGCGCGGCGTAGTCGGAATAGCCGAGGCGCGCGGCCACATCTCGCCGCAGACGGAGGATGTCGCCGACGATCGCACGGTTGTCGTGTGGTCCACCCTCGGCTCGGCCGTTGTACGCGCGCCAGAGCCGCTCACGGAGGTCGCGGCGACGGGCGTGACGCAGGAACGGCACGAACGAGGGGGCCTGGAGCGTCACGCGCCAACCGTCTCGCCCGGCCGCTCGCGCCCGCTCGCGCGCCTGCTCCACGACCGACGGCGGCAACCCCTCGAGGTCGCTGACATCGTCGAGATCGAGCGCGAACGCGTTCGTGGCGTCGAGCACGTGTTCGGTGAAGAGGGTCCCGAGCCGCGCCAGCTCGACGTGCAGCTCAGCGATGCGCTCCCGCTCGGCCTCGGGAAGGCCGGCGCCGGCGCGTCGCAGACGCTCGAGCGTCTTGACGAGATGACGGCGCTGCAACGGTTCGAGCGAGTCGACGTCACCTCGGGCGGCGACGTCGTCCAGCGCGCGGTATAGGCGCGGATCGACCTCGAGGCGTGCCCGGAAGGTTTTGAAGCGCGGTTGGACGCGGGCGAACGCGCCGCGCAACTCGGGGCTCGAGCGAACGCTGGTGAGGTGATACGCGTACCCGTACACGCGGTCGACCCGCTCGAGGAGGGCGTCGAGCACATCGACCGTGTCGGCGTAGCTGCGTGCGCCCTCCCGAGCGAGGAGCTGCTCGAGCGCGGTCTCGGCCTCGGCGACGGCAGCCTCGACACCTGTCTCGACGTCCTGTGCGGAAACGGAGCGAAAGTCGATGCGCTGCGCACGAGAGCGCAGCGGATTGGTGTCGTGCTCGGGCATATCTCGGCCTCCGGGGGCTGCTGACACGGTGGCGTGGGCCGCCGCTCGGCCGCTCAGGCCGAGCGCTGGAGCGGCGGGCGCGCCACGGCGATGGTTCCGCGCAACAGCGTGCCGCGCATCACGCTCGATACGAGGTCGGGAGGGACGGCGTGGCTGAACAGGAAGCCCTGCCCCTCGTCGACCGACATGGACTCGACCCGTGAGCGCTGCGCGGTGGTCTCGATGCCCTCTGCGACGACGGTGAGACCGAGACCGTGACCGATGGCGACCATCGCCCGCAGGAGCTCGACGTCGCTGGACGATGCACCGTCCCCGACGAGGGCGACGAACGACTTGTCGATCTTGAGCACGTCGAGTGGCAGCGCGCGCAGTTGCATCAGATCCAGCGAGGCGGCTCCGAAGTCGTCCAGCGAGACCGTGACACCGTGCCGACGAACGGCCGCGAGCTGATCGACGCCGCGCTCGAGGGCTCGGGCGCCCGTCTCCTCGTGGAGTTCGAGCTCGAGCAGGCCCGGGTGGAGCTGGTAGCGCTCGAGCGCCGAGCGCACGAGCTTGCCGAAGTCGCGTCGCTCGAGGATCTCCGGTCCCACGTTGATCGAGACGCGCCGCGACGCGCCTTCCTCACGCCATCGTGCCGCCTGGGCGACCGCTCGCTCCAAGACCCACTCGAACAGCGTGTCTCCGAGTTGTGCGCGGAACAGGCCGGGCAAGAACTCGTGGGGCAGCAGCAAGCCACGCTCCGGGTGACGCCACCGCACGAGCGCCTCGACAGCGGCAGCGTGGCCGTTGGCGAGGTGGACCCTCGGTTGGTAGTGGAGCACGAACTCGTCTTCGGCGAAGGCCCTGCGCAGGTCGCGTTCGAGGGCGAGCCGGTCGCATGCCACGCGGTCGAGCGCGGCATCGGCGAACGCGAAGCGCGAGCCCCCTTCGCTGCGCGCGCGCTCCAGCGCGTGTTCGGCCCGTTCGCGCAGCGCCTCGACGGTGTGCCCGTCGGCCGGTGCCATGGCGACGCCGGCGCTCGCCGAGAGCTCGACGCGCAGCGTGCCGTCCTCGAACGGGCGTGACACCCAGGCGAGGAGCTTGTCGACCACCGGCACGGCGGCATCGGCGTCGGCCAGGTCGGGAAGCACGACGGCGAAGACGCCGGACCGGATCACCGCCAGCGTGTCGGAACGGCGCAAGGCACGCTGCATGCGCCGCGCGGCCTCTTGCACGAGGCGCTCTCCCCGCCGCGCATCCATCGTGCGGTGCACGAAGTCGAAGTTGTCGAGCTCGAGCACGACGAGTCCGGCGAGGCCACCGTTGCGGCGGGCGTGCCGAACCACCTGGTCCAGGCGATCGTCGAGGACGCGTGCGGTCGGCAGTCCGGTGAGCGCGTCCACCTCGCGGATGCTGCGGTCCTGCGAGCGTTCGCCGGTCACGTCCCGGACCACGCCGTGGACGGCCACCAAGCCCGCCTCTTCGGCGACCCAGGAGACCGCCGTGAAGTCCTCGACCCAGCGCACGCGGCCGTCGGCGGTGAGCATGCGATAACGCTCGCGGCGCGAGCCACGCTCTTCGCGAAGCGTCTTGAGCCGGCTCCGCGCCGCTTCACGGTCTTCCGGAGCCACGAGATCGACGAGCTCACGGCCTTGGATCGCGCTCGGAGCATGGCCGAGCACGGCGCTCACGCCGTCGTGAGCCCAGGCGATACGGGTACCGCCGGCGACGTCCAGGAGCGCCCCGTAACTGAAGAAGGCGCCGTCGCCCACGAGGCTCGATGCCAGTTGGCGCGCGACGTCGTGCGCACTGCGCGCGTGCACCAGTTCGCTCACGTCGCGCTGTACGACCACGACGTGGGCGACCCGACCGCGAACGTCTTTCACGGGGTAGTGCCGTTGCTCGTTCCAGAAGAGGCTGCCGTCGCGGCGGTAGCAGCGCACCAGTCCGGTCGCTGCACGCCCGTCGCGCACGGCGTCACGCACGGCGCGAACCTCGTCTTGGTCGGTGTCGTCGCGCATCAGGAAGCCGAGATCGCGGCCGAGGGACTCTTCGCGCTCGAAGCCCGTGAGCGCAAGGAAGCCGTCGCTGACGTAGACGATGGGTTGCCCGATGCGTCGCAGATCGCTGACGCTGTAACGCTCCCCGGCCAAGACGCCCTCGAGCACGTTCAGTAGTTCGTCGCCGACGTCATCTGGGAAGCCCGAGAGCACGCGCTCTCGCGCGTCTTTCAGGCGACGTTCCGCGATGGCTTCGGTGGTGGGGTGTGGTTCGTCCATGGGATCCGTCGGCGCGTTGGGCGGGCGGGCGCGCTGGCGACACATCGCCAGGGCTCCTCCATCGAGCGCGCTCCGTGTCCCGCGGGCCTCCCAACCCGGACGGTACCGATCGCGCTCACTCCCACGCTCTTCCGACAGCGAACGTATCACGGCGAGCACGGCGGTGTCGGTGGCAAACGTCGCACTGGGACGCGAACCGGACGCCGTTATGACGGTTCTGTCAGCATGTCGCCGCGGTCGCGGCTCGATACCCTCCCGTGGTATACAGGACGACGGGCCCAGGCGCTCGCCCTCTGCTAGCATGCGGTCCGTCGAAGGAGTCTCCCCTCATGCCACATGCAACCCACCACACCGACATCGTCATCATCGGCGGCGGCCCCGCAGGTCTCACCGCGGCGATCTACACCGGTCGCGGCCAGCTCGACACCGTCGTCCTGGAGAAGGGCCTGCCTGGTGGGCAGATCGCCCAGACGGAAGAGGTCGAGAACTACCCGGGCTTCGACGAGGCCGTGAGCGGCCCCGAACTGGCGCAACGCATGCAGCGCCAGGCCGAGAAGTTCGGCGCGCGGATCGTCATGGACGACGTCCACGAGGTCCGACGCGAAGGCGACGGCTTCCTCGTGCGCGGCCTCGAGGCCGATTACGTCGCGAAGGCGGTGATCGTCGCCACCGGCGCCACGCCGCGCCGGCTCGGCGTGCCCGGCGAGGACGAGTTCTACGGTCGCGGCGTGTCGACGTGCGCGACCTGCGACGGCTTCTTCTACCGCGGCAAGCACGTGGTCGTCGTCGGTGGTGGCGATGCGGCCGTCGAAGAGGGTGGCTTCCTGACCAAGTTCGCCGACACCGTCACCGTCGTGCATCGACGCGACGAGTTGCGAGCGAACAAGGTCGCCCAACAGCGGGCCTTCGCGAACCCGAAGATGCGCTTCGTCTGGAACACCGTCGTCGAAGAGGTCCTCGGCGACGACGGTCAGGTGACCGGCGTACGCACGCGCGACGTCGTCACGGGCGACACCGCGGTCCTTCCCGCCGACGGGGTCTTCATCTACGTCGGACACGTACCCAACACGAGCTACCTCGCGGGCGTGGTGACGCTGCGGCCCTCTGGGTACGTCGAGGTCCGCGACGAGATCTACACCGACGTCGAGGGCATCTTCGCTGCGGGCGACGTCAGCGACGAGGTCTATCGCCAGCTCTCCACCAGCGTCGGTGCCGGCACGCGCGCTGCGATGGCCGCCGAGCGGTGGCTGGCCGCGCGCGAGGCGCCCATGGCAGCGCCCGTCGAGGCCGTCGCCTGACGCCGCGGGCGTGTCGTCTCAGCGAACCACGAAGTCGTAGAGCAGGAGCTTCTCGCCGTCCCACGCGAGGACGAAGCGGCCGTCGCTCCACAGTGGCGTCCCCACACCCGCGCGCCAGGTGGCGCCATCGGCGAGCGTGATGCGGACGAAGCCGCCATCGGCCGTGACCGTCCAGGTGGAGCCGCCGAGGACCTGGTCGGTGCTCGGCGCTTCGCGCCGCACGCGCTCCGCGGGCCAGCTCGGCATCTCCTCGAGCGGCGCGGCGATCAACGTCTCGGGCCCGAGCGTCCGCATTCCGGCCGCGGGGTCGCCCAGCCCGACGACTCGGCCGGCGTCGCGGGCACTCGGATCGGCGAGGTCGAGCACGACGAGCGCGGGCGGTAGCGCACCGCCCGGGAGGTACGAGAGGGCATCGACGGCCTCGTCGGTCAGAGCGAGCTCACGCGAGACGATCGCGACGAGCGAAGCCCGGAACGCCACGCGCACCTCGTCCGAATCGTCGTCCCACGAGGGCGGCCACAGCCAGCGGTCGCGCAGGAGCAACAGGCCGGCCTCGCCTTCGTCCTGGTGTGGATCGGCGAGCCACTCGCCGAGGCCGCCCATGGCCTCGGCCGCTTCCTCGGCAGCGGCGGCGACATCGGCACTGGCCACCGGTTCGGCTCCCGCGGCGCCGTCGTCGACCGGAGCGGCGGCCGCATCGTCCGCGGGTTCGCCCACCTCGTCGTCGTCCGGCGCGACGGTCAGGTCGACGATCGGGACGTCGAACTCCGGCGGCTGGGTCGGCTCGGGCAAGACGGCGAGGGGCACGGCCGCCCACGCCTCGAAGCGCCGCTCGACACCGTCCTGGAAAACGAGGTAGAGCGCCTGCCTCAGCGGATCGACGCTCTGGATCCGAAGCGCCAGGCCACCCGGCCAGGGCGACACGCGCACCTCCTGCGCGTCCCAGGACTGCTGCCAGAGCAGGCGCGGGGCCAAGGGCATGATGCCCTGCGGGATCGCCTCGGCCAGCGCCGGCACCGGCCGCGAACCCCCCACCTCGGGCATCGACTCCGCGTACCGCAGCGCAGCGCCACGGTTCGCGAACGCCCCGACACGCACACGGAACACGTCACCCTGGGCTCCCGTCGAGCGCACCACGTAGGCCGGGTACCCGTCACGCAGCAGGTCGCGCGAGATCGACAACGCCGAGGCCTGATCGGAGACCGCGATCACCTGGACGGTGTACGAGATGGCCAGCGCAGCACCGAGCGAGGCTGCAGCCACGCACGCGATCACGGCCCTGCGCAGCGCCGACACCACGGTTCAGAAGTCCTTGCGCTCGAAGACGATCACGGCCGCTGCCGCGAACGCAGCGCAGTAGAACGCGATGAGCGTGGCCACCCACCCGAGCGGCGAGGCGGGCGCGACGTAGGCGCTCAGCTGCGTGGTCAAGAGGTAGGGGGTCACGGCCGGGAAGACGATCAGGAGTTGCATGACGATGAGCGTGGCGAGCGTCGCCAAGGCGCCCCCGGCTGCGTTCATCAAGACGACCGCGAACAGCACGGCCAGCAGGCCGATCGGCATGAGGCTGTAGGCGGCGATGAGGTACGCCTGCAAGACCTCGCGCCAAGCGTCGATCGGGAGCATCGTCCCGGCTCCGAGCAAGCCCTGCCGGCCCAACCCGGTGCCCCCGACGAAGGGGCCGTACCCGAATGCCGCGCCCGCGACCAACGACGTGAGCAAGAAGAAGCCCATGGCCAGGAACGGGTAGATGGACGCGACCAGCAGCTTCGCCAACAGCCACTGCGCCCGCGTGACGGGTCGCAGGAGCACGGTCGGCAGCGTGCCGTGGTTGAGCTCGATGCCGATCAGCTCCGCACATGCGATCGCGATCAAGAGCGGCAACAGGAACTCCATCGACGACAGCAGCGCGAGCGCCGGGACCTGGAAGCCCGACACGAGGAAGAAACCGTAGACGTCGAAGATGCCCGGCGCGTACGCCCACAACAACGGGAAGATCACCAGCACGACGGCGCTGAAGCGCACGCTGGCGAGGCGCCCGAGCTTGCCGATCTCCATGCGCAGGAGGGCGGTCACGCGTCGGCCCCCCGTCGACCATCGACACCCGTGCGGCGCGCGCGCTCCTGCTCGACGCGCTCCCGGTAATAGGCGCGCAGGTCGAAGCTGTCGTCGCCGAGCGAGCGCAGAGCCACGCCCGCAGACGCCAACGTGGGCGCCACGTGGTCGAGGGCGGTCGGCGTCTCGAGCCCGAAGACCAGGTCGCGACCGCGCACGCTCAGGTCGCGTGCCCACGACTCGGCTGCCAGGGCGCGTTGGGCCCGCTCGAGATCGTCCACCTGCACGCGTACGCGAGCCCCTCTGTGGCGCAGGTCGACCTCGTCGATCAACGCCCCCTCCTCCATGATGCCGACATGGGTGCAGTACGCCACCACCTCGTCGAGGTGGTGCGTCGAGAGGAGCACGGACGTGCCCGACGACGCAGCGTCACGCAACACGCCGTGCACCAAATGCAACGAGAGCGGGTCCATGCCGCTCGCGGGTTCGTCCAGGATCAGGACCGCCGGACGGGTGAGCAGCGCCGCGGCGACGCCGAGCCGCTGGCGCATGCCCAGCGAGTAGACACCGACCTTGCGGTCGGCCGCGTCACCGAGCTCGACCTGTTCGAGCACCTCGTCGACGCGAGCGGCCGGCACGCCGCCGGCCAGGTCGGCGTGCAGGCGGAGATTCGAGCGGCCGCTCATGTAGGGATAGAAGGCGGCGGGCGCCTCGACGACCGCGCCGAGACGCCGCCGGACGGCCGGCGTCTCGTGCGGGTCGTGGCCGAGCATGCGGACGGTCCCCGACGTGGGGAAGGCGAGCCCGGACACGAGACGGATGACGGTCGTCTTCCCCGCCCCGTTCGGGCCGACCAACGCGTACACCTCGCCAGGATGCACGGCGAACGAGAAGTCGCGAACGATGGTGCGGGCGCCGTAGCGCTTCGTGAGGGCGTTCGTCTCGATGGCGGGCTCCATGCGTGACCTCGGACCGAAGTCTACGCGCCGCATATGTGAGCCTGGGATGGCATCGTCCACACTGGCCCCTCGGCGCTCACGCCGGCACCGGCGAAGCCGGCGCCAACTCGCCGAGCTCGGCCTTCACGACGTCGAGAACGGCCTCGACCGCGCGGTCGACGGCCTTGTCCGTGGCGCTCGTCTCGATCACCGTCACACCCTCGTGCTGCGCCTGGCGCAACAAGAAACCCTGCAGCATCCGGATCTCGGCGAAGTGCTCGAGGTAACCCGACGACGGCCGGCGCACGAACGTGCTCTGCTCCCGCCGGCCGAAGTTCTCACGGTGATCGTCCTCGTCGGTCACGCTCAACATCAGCTGCACCACCACGGCGTCCCCGACGTCGCCCAGACGCGGCGACAGGCCGGGCACGAGGTGGATGCCCTCGATCACGAGCGAGGTCGCCTCGATGAGGTGCCGCTCGATGATGGCGTCGACCGCCGTCGCGAGCTGCATCACCTGCGTCTGGAAACCACGCAGGACGCGCTTGCGCTTCGGCTTGACCTCGACGCGCTCCGACGGCAGCAGTTCGGCGCGCCAGGCCGTGTAGCTCGACGCGTGCAGGACCGGCGACAACTCGGCGCTGATCAGGGAGCGCAGGGCCTGCCGGACGCTGTCGGTCGACACCACGCGCGCGATACCGAGACGGTATGCGACCTCGGCTGCGAGCAACGACTTGCCGACCCCGGCCGTGCCGCCGACCACGACCACGATCGGTCGTTCGCTGGAGCGCACGGCCCGCATGATCTCGTACCTGCGGGCGTACTCCTCGCCGGCCTCCTGCGTCAGGAGGCGCTTGACCTCGTGGCGCACCACCGCGCGCGCCACGCGCACCGAACCGCGCCCCCAGAGCACCTCCTCGATCCGCTTCGCATAGCCATGCGAGCGCTCGGGGCCCAAACCGACGGCCATCAACGACTGCGTCAGGATGCCGCGTGAGAACGGCAGCCCGCGCCCCCCACCGGCGTCATCGACGACGCTCAGCTCGAAGTGCTGCGACACGCTCGCCTCGTAGCGGAGCCTCAACGCGCGCCCGTAGCGCTCCTCGACGAGCATCCCGACACCGCGCGAGAGCACCTGCTCTCCCACCACCCGCTCGCCCTCGGCGCGCAGCGCCTGCTCCACCTGCTGGGCGAGGAGGTTGGCCTCCTTGAATCCCAACCCGACCTTCTCCAACGATCCGACGAGCGCCGAGCGCTCGAACGGCCTCCGTTCGTCCTCGAACGTCACCTCGAGGGGCACGAAGGGGGGTACCTGACGCCTGAGCGCCGCCGCGACGACGCCGTCCCCCAGTTCGTCGAGCGAGACCGCCAGCGACTCCATCACGTCCTCGACCGGCACGATCCGGGTACCGCGCTGACGCAGCGACTTCTCGAGGTCACGAACCATGCGCACCGCGAGCTCCGTCGGCGCCCCCGCCGCCTGGAGGGCCTCGATCAGGAGACCAGGCGCGAAGGGGCGCTTGCTGGTGCCGGCCATCACGCGGAGGTCGCGACGCTTCTGGCTCACGCCGCCACCGCCGCCTGGTCGAGCCGATCGAGCAGGTCCTTGACGACGTTCCCCGTCAGACCCCAGATGCGTCGCCCGGCGACCTCGTAGCCGTGCAGCAGCCGTGTGCCCCAGGGGGTCTCGCGCCGCTCGACGGTTGGCACGACGGCCTGCAGCGCCGCCAGCGGCACGACGAACGTCTCCACCACTTCGCTCGACTGCATGACGAGCGGCGCCGGCCAAGCGATCCGCGCCACGAATGGGGTGGCGATCAGACCGAACGGCGAGGGGTGGTCGTCGAGCCGGCCGCACACCGCGTCGGAGCGCACGTCGAGCCCGACCTCCTCGCGCGCTTCGCGCAGCGCCGCTGCGAGCTCGGTCTCGCCGGGGTCGACCCGGCCCCCCGGGAAGGCGATCTGCCCGGCGTGTCGTCGCAGATGCGGCGCGCGCACCGTGAACAGGAGCGACGGTCCCTCGGGGGTGTCGAGCAGGGGCACCAAGATGGCCGCGCGGCCGTGGCCCTCGAGATCGAGACGCCGGGCGGGCCGGCAGGCGACCGCGCGCGTGAGCGCGACCTGGAGGGGCGGACCGTCCATCACGACGAGCGCATCAGACGCGCCTCGAGCGCGTCGCGCAGGGCGAGTTCGGGGTCGACGCCGGAGCGCCTGGCGAGCTGGGCGAGGTGGAGCAGCGCGGCACCGATCGACTCTGGGTCGCCAGCGACGTCCGCTAGGCGCCGCTCCGCGAGCCCTGCATCGGGAACCCATGCCAGCGCCTTGTCGAGCTCGGCGGCACGCCGCAGCGCGGGTAACGAACGCGGTACGCCCTCGGCGGCCGTCCTGGGCGGGGCGCCGGTGGCCGCGCGCTCCTCTGCCTTGATCGCGTGCCAGTTCGCGAGGACGTCGGCCACCCCCGCGACGTCGACCGCACCGAACACATGGGGGTGCCGCCGGACCAGCTTGTCGACGATGGCGCCTTCGACGTCGTCGTACGTGAAGGTCGACGCCTCCTCGGCGATCACCGCGTGGAACGCGACTTGCAGCAAGACGTCACCGAGTTCGTCGGCGATGAGGCGCGAATCCCCGCTCGCGAGCGCGTCGACCGCCTCGGCCGCCTCTTCGATCAGATACGGGCGCAACGTCTCGTGGGTCTGCTCCCGGTCCCAGGGGCAGCCGTCGGGAGCGCGCAGAGCACGCATGGTGTCGAGCAGCCGTCGCATGCGCACCATCGTAGCGCCAACGCGAGTGCGCGCGCGTCAGCAGCAGGGCACGGCGGCGCGGATGACCGCCCAGTGGCGCCCCGTCAGGCCGGCGTCTCGGCGATGTGAGAAGCAGCGCGGATCGGCGCTGGTGCAGACTCCGGAGTCGTGCACCTGCTCCGGGCGCACCCCGGCGCGGAGCAGCTGGGCCCGCACCAGGGTCGCGACGTCGGCTCGGAAGCGCCCCGAGTGGCCCGGGTCGGGCCGCACCGCGTGCTCGGGTGCACCCGCCTGGGCGAAGGCCTGGGCCACCTCGGGCCCGACCTGGTAGCGCTCACCGCGGATCGCCGCCCCGAACCACACCACGAGATCGCCGCTGCGGGTCCCGTACCGCGCGCGCAGCGCTGCCACGGCCGCGCTCGCCACACCCGCCACGGCCCCGCGCCAGCCGGCGTGCACGGCCGCCACGGCTCCGCTGCGGGGGTCGTGCATCAGCACCGGTAGGCAGTCTGCCGCGCTCACGGCGAGCAGCCAGCCAGGATCGTCCGCCACGATCGCGTCGCCGTCGGCGCCGATCGGGTCGACGCCGGCGACTCGCACCACGGCGCCGTGCACCTGGTCGAGCCGCATCACGCGCGAAGCGTCCACGCCGAAGTGCCGTGCGACGAGCGAACGGTTGGTTGCGACCGCGTCGGTGTCGTCGCCGACGGAGAGCCCGAGGTTCAGGCTCGCGTACGGACCGCGGCTCACGCCACCCGAACGCAGGGTCATGCCGTGCGGCACGTCGAGCGGTCCGCACAACAGCGCGTCCGCCGGGAGCGCCGCGTTCAGTAGTTCCGCTCCGTGACCTCGAGACCGGCGTGCTCCACCAACCACTCGACGACGGCATGGACGGCTCCGCGAACCGCAGGCGTGATCAGCGGGTCGCCGAAGCGCTCGAGCCGTACGATCACCTCACCTGACTCGCGTCGCTGCGCCACGAGCAACAGCTGCTGCGTGAGCTCCTGCTCGTCGACCGTGACGCGGAACAGCCAGCGATCGCGACCACCGAGGACCTGCGCACCCTCGTGCACGATGACGTGCGCGTCGGCATACGCCTCGACGCGCTTGGCGTCGGATGGGAGACGATCGGGATCGGGGAACGTCCCCTTCAGGAAGGCGTGGGGCATGGTCGCTGGAGCCTCCAGATGCGCTGGGTGCGTGTCGCTGGGGCGTTCGAGCCGGAACACCTGGTAGAAGAGCGGCTTGCCCTGCTCGCGCCACTTCAGAGCGTACTTGGTCTCGAACACCGTCGCGGGGGCCGTACGATCGAGGAGCGCGTAACGCCCGTCGGCCCGTCCTTCGTCCCGAGCGAACGCGAGGTACTCCGGGTGATCGGTGGCGAGGCGGATCTCCCCGCCGGCCACGAGCCGCGAGGCCGCCATGGCGAAGAACGGCCGCCGCAAGAGCCGGTGGCGCTCGTGGCGCTCCTTCGGCCAGGGATCGGGGAAGTTGACCGTGATGCTCTGCAGGCCGTGCGGGGCGAAGAGCTGACGCAGCGCGACCGCTGCGCCGACCTTGGCCACCCTGACGTTGCCGACACGCTCTCGTCGGATGCGAGCGAGCGCGCGCTGCACGGACACGGTCGACACCTCGAGACCGACGTAGTCTTCGTCCGGTGCCTCGAGGGCGCGACGCACCGTGAAGCGGCCGTCGCCGAACCCGACCTCGAGGTGGAGTGGCGCGGAGCGGCCAAACGCCTTCGACCAGTCGACGGGGAACGGTGCGCGCCGCCACGCGACGTAGGCGCGTCCGGGCGCCGGAGCGACGCGCGGAGGCGGTGCCACGTCGTCGCGCAGCGCGTGAGCCGCGGTGGCGGCCAGAGAGCGCGCCGCCTCGGACCGATCCACGTCAGCCACCGTAAGGCTTCACGAGGACCGTGTCGTCGACCCGCAAGCCGAAGCGCAAGAGCGTGTCGGGAAGCGCGAGGAGATAGGGTCCACCACCGACCAGGACGGTGACCGGCGCAGCGAACGCGGTGCCGTCGGGCCGCCGGACGGCCACCTCTTCGACCGCGCCACCGAGGACCCGCGACCAGTTGTTGACGATGCCTTCGTCGACGCCGACCGAACCGCCAGCGACCCCGGAGCGGGCGAGCCTCACCACGAGCTGCGCCGTGCGCGCGCGGCGGGTGCGCAGCTGCAGAGCACCCACGTCGATCAAGCGCCCGACGACACGTTGGACGTGTTCGATCGGCAGCTCGAGCGCGCTGGCCAGGCGCGCCACGCTTCGCACGCCGTTGACGGCCGCCAAGACGCGCCGCTCGGCGTCGCTGAACGGCAGCGACCGTGGGGCGTCGTCGGCGCTGTACGGCACCGCTTCGCGCGAGACCTCGGGGGTGGCGCGCTCCGGTTCGTCCTTGCGGTGCTCGTCGAGGCGTCTCAGCGCCTCGAGGACCAGGTTCTCGGTGCTGGTACCCACCGTGCGCCGCGGCGCCGGCAGCCCGACGGTGAACTCGAAGCTCCCGCGCTCGTCCTCGAACAGAGCGAACACCGCAGGCTCCCCCTCCACGCCGGCGAACTCGGCGTGCGCCACCCGACCGCGCTCGAAGTACACGCGGGCAGGGCCCTCGGGGTGCTGCACCGCCAACCGCCCGGTACGCGACGATGCGGCGAGCAGCTGGAACAGATCGACCAACGAGAACAACCCGAGCGTGCCGGTCACGCCCGCCATGCTACCCCGGAGCCGTCGCCCCCCGGCGACCGCGGCTCACGGTCCGGGGTGCGGTACGCGCGCCGTGACGATGGCCTCGGATCGCGCATCGGGCGCCCAGGCGAGCACGCCGGGCCAGCGCGGGTCGTCGACGCACGTCGGCAGCGCACCCGCGCCGACCAGGTTGACGACGATGTTCGAGCGACCACGCGGTCGAAGGCCCAGGACGTCGCCGACGAGCATCGGGTTCACGCCGTAGCGCAGCGACGCTCGACCCTGGATGCGCGCCCGCAGGCCATCGTCGAACCACGCCTCGCCCTCGCTGCGCTCGGGCCCCGGCGGCCACGGCCGCTCCCAGTCGGCGTCGTTGGCCGACGGCTGCACCACCACCTGGGCGCCGCGCCCGTCGAGCGTCGCGAGCACGCGCTCGTGGAAGCCGTCGAGACACACGGCCACGCCGACGCGTCCGACGGGCGTCGCGATCGAGTGCAGGTCGTCGAGGCGGCCGCGACGCAGGCCAGCACGCCGCTCGGCGCCCGGTGTCAGCTGGACCTTGGCGGTGCGAGCGAGCAGGCGACCGCTGGGCGCGAAGGTGAGCGCCGCGTTGTGCACGGCCGGATCGCGAACGAACCAGCCGCGGCTCGGCTCCTCGTCGACGTCGGGCAAGAACGCGCTGCCGGCCACCACCACGGCACTCGAGGCGCGGGCGGCCGCGGAGAACGTGTCGTGCCACATGCGGTAGGCAGCCACGGCGTAGGTCCCGTACACGATCGAGGCACCGATGCGCCTCGTACGCCAGGCGGTTCGGAGCCACCGTCCGGCGTCCCGACGGGCGAGCAGGCGCAGAGCGCTGGGTACGTCGGGCGCCCCCACGGCCGCCTGGTCACCCGCGGCGGTCAGGAGCAGCGGCAGCCCGACGAGCTCCGGGAAGACCACCAGCCGCGGCACGTCGCCCGCCTCGGCGACGGCGGCCCGGGCGAGCGCCACCATCCGATCCCGGAAGGCGTCGGCCGACGCGTACAGCGCGGGTGACCACTCGACCTGGACCGCGGCCAGATGCACGTCCACGAACGAAGTGTACGCGGCGAGCCGGCACCGGGCGCGGCGGGGCACTTGGTAGACTCCCCGGGTGACTCCGCGGTTGGCGCGGTACGTGCTCCGCGAGGCCGCCGGCCTGTACGCGCTCGGCGCGCTGAGCCTGTGCCTCCTCCTCTCGATCGACCTGCTCAGTGTGCTGGCTCGCTTCCTGGTCGAGCAAGGGGCGACGTGGGGCGCGGTCGGACGCCTGCTGCTGTTCAAGCTCCCCTGGTTCTTGCATCTGACGCTGCCGGTCGCCGTCGTGTTCGCGATCCTCCTGGTGTCGGGTCGGCTCGCCAAGGACGCCGAACTGCGCGCCGCCTACGCGGGCGCCGTACCGCCCGGCGCACTGCTCGTGCCGCTCGTGGCGGGCGGCATGCTCGTGTCGGGTATCGCCCTCGTCAACAACGGTTGGTTGGAGCCCCTCGGCGAGTCCGCCTACCAGGCCGAGATCCAAGGCTTCCTGTACGTCCGCCCACCCGCTGCGACGCAGACCGATGCAGCGTTCGTCGTGCCCGGGGAGGGTGTGTACGCGGCTGCCCGCGTGCGCTCCGAGCGCGACGCCCCGAACCGGGCGGAGCTCCTCGGCGTCTTGGTCGTGCTCCACGACGGTACCGTCCTGAGCGCCCCACGTGGCACCTGGGACGCGAGCGACCGCAGTTGGTCGCTGCTGGAGGTCGAGCGCCGAGCGCCGGGCGAAGAGCGCACCGTGATCCCGGAGGTGCGCCTGCCGTTCGAGCTCGAGTCCACCCCCGAAGAGACGCTGGCGCGGCCTCAACAGCAGACGCTGACGGAACTGCAGCGCCGTGTGGCGAGCGCGCGCGCCGCGGGCGCCGATGCCTCCGCGCCCCGCTTCGAACTGCATCGCCGCATCGCCGACGCGTCGAGCGCGACCGTGTTCGCCCTCGTCGCGGGCGCGCTCGGGTTGCGCGTGCGCGGGCGCAGCGGTGGCTTCGGCTGGACGATCGCGCTCCTCGTGATGTTCTGGGCGAGCTGGACGTTCACGGGTGGGCTGTTCGAGAGCGGCGTGCTCGGCCCGGCGGTCGCCGCGTGGGCCACACCGGCGGCCGTCGCGGTCGTCGGCGCGGTGCTCGCGTGGCGGGTGACGCATCGATGAGCCGCTTCGGGCTGGCGCTGGCGCGCGAGATCGGTCCGCTGTACCTCGCGGGCGTGGCGGTGCTGCTCGTCTTGCTCCTGGCATCGTTCCTCCTCGGTGTGCTGGCCGACGTCCTCGCGCGCGGCGTGCCCCCTTCGCTGGTCGCCGGCTTCCTGCTCGCCAAGCTGCCGTCGGCGGCCTCGGCCGGGCTGCCCCTGGCGCTCCTGTTCGCGGCGCTCCTGGCGTTGACCCGCGCCAGCCAAGACGGTGAACTCAAGGCCGCCCTCCTGCTCGGCCTGACACCCGGCCGCTTCCTGCGCCCCCTACTCGGGATCGGGTTGAGCGTTGCGCTGCTCACCGCGGCGAACAACGAACTGCTGGTGCCGTGGGCGGAGCAGCGCGCTCAGGAGGTGCAGCGCGAGATCCTCCTGCGCTCTCCCGAGACCGTCGTCCAGACCGGCAGCTTCTTCCAGGACGCGCTCGGTCGGAGCATCTTCATCGAAGGCGTCGCGGCCGACGGGGCGTTGCTCGGCATCACGGTGATCACGCCGGGGGGCATCCAGGGCCCGCGCCAGCTCATCCGAGCGGCGCGCGGCCGCCCCGACGCCGCGGCCGGCGTGTGGCGCCTCGAGGACCTGAGCTACCAGACGTTCCGGCGAAGCCGCGTCGTGCTGGAGGCGAGCGCCGAGCGCGCGACGCTCCCGGTGCGCGGCCTGACCGCCGCCACGCCCGCCGCCGCAGACCTCGTCACGCTGCCGCTGTCCGACCTGCTCGCCCGCGCCCGGCAGGCACCGGGTGACGCGTCGGCCGAGTGGACGGCGGTGCATCGCAAGGCGGCCGAGCCGCTGGCGGCGGTGGCGTTCGCCGCGTTCGCGTTGGCCGTCGCGCTGGCGAGCTTCCGGCGTGCCGCCTCGCTGGGCCTGGTGTCGGTGATGGCACTGACCTTCGTGTATTACGCGACGTGGAGCGTGGCGAAGCTCCTGGGCGCCCAGGGCACCATCCCGGCCGCGGTGGCCGGCTGGACGCCCGTCGGGCTCTACGCCATCGCCGCGGCGCTGCTGCTGGTGGTCTCGTGG
Source organism: Trueperaceae bacterium (assembly GCA_007130445.1). GTDB lineage: Bacteria > Deinococcota > Deinococci > Deinococcales > Trueperaceae > CSSed10-48. Next base: position 25,723 of record SLSM01000285.1, read on the forward strand.
CGACGCTGATCACGCTCGTGAAGCGCGCCGCGCTCGCCGTGGCGTGGGCGGCGAGCCTCGCCTCGGCGAGCGCGGCGAACGTCGTCGTGGACGGCAGCAGCGACCCCGAGTCACGACTCGAACTGCGCCGGGTGCTGCTCCCCGACGGGAGCGAGGCCGAGCTCTACGTGCTCGAGGGCGATCCGATCGTGGTCGTCATCGACGACGAGCAGCGTCTCGAGGGGCGCCGCATCGAGTTCGACCCGACCGCACGCGAGATCCGGGTGATCGGCCCCGGCTCGATCGAGCAAGGCGGCGAGCGCTTCGAGGGCAGCGACCTCGTGATCGGGCTCGTCGACGAGCGTCTGAGCGGGCGCGACGTGCTGATCGTCACGGGCCAGATCGACGTGTGGGGCGGCCTCGCCACACGCCTGCCGGGGCAGGTCGACGTGCTGCGGGGGCGCTTCAGCCCGTGCTCGCGCTGCGAGCAAGAGCCCTGGGACTACGGCTTCCTGGCCGAGCGTCTGTGGCTCTTCCCGGGCGACCGGCTGGTCGCGCAGGGCGTCACCGTCCTGGTTCGGGGCGCCGCGATCGCGGGGTTGCCATGGCTCGTCCTGCCGTTGGCCGACGAGGACCGGCAACCTCGGCTGAGCATCGTCTCCGGCGACGCGAGTCGACGCGCCGAGGTCGCCCTGACCTGGCCGTACGTCGCCGGGCGCGACGGCCTCGGCCGCTTCACCGTGCGCTACCTCGCCGAGGTGCGACCCGGCGACGGCGGTTGGCTCGCCGAGCGGCTGCTCGGCGGTGCCGTGGCCGCGTCGCACGTCGCGTGGGAGCTCGAGCATCGGCTGTTCGACGAACGCGGGTCGGGGTCGCTGGACATCTCGTACCTGCCGAGCCTGCCCGAGCTCGGTGGCGACGGCGAGGCGCCGGCAGAACTCGACGTGCGGCTCCGGTACGCCACCGACCCGACGCTCGATGCGCCGACGGTGCGCCTGGGCGTGGTGCGCGACGACACCCGCGCCCCCGGGCGCTGGGAGTACGACCTCGGCGTGACGGGTGAGGCGCCGAACGTGCGCGGTCGCTTCGACACGCGCAGTTTCGTCGACACGCGCCCGGGCAACGCGGCGCTCGCGCCGAGCTACGACGGCGTCGGCGAGCCGCGCCGCACGATCACGCGGTTGCGTCTGGAGGCGCTCGACACGCTCGGCTTCGATCTCGGTCCGGTCCGCTGGGTATCGGGTGAACTCGATCTGGGCGTGTTCGAGGACAACAGCGACCCGACCAACCGCTCGGCCGCCGTCAGGCCCTTCAGCGTGGCTGGGCGCACCCGCATCGCCCACACGCTCGAGCTGACGCCGCTGCGCCCCTGGGCCGGGTTGCAGATCGACGGCCGCAACGTGTTCGACGGGCGTTATTACGACACTGCCGAGCGGCTGGTGCTGTGGCGCACCGCCATCGGCGCGCGACAAGCCTTCGGCAACGCCGGCGAGTTCGCCGTGACGTTCGACCGCGACGTGAACGAGGGCGAGACGCCGTTCCGTTTCGACGCCGTCACGCGCCGCAACCGAACCGCGTTCGGTGCGCGACTGCGCTTGGCTCCGTACCAGAGTTGGAGCTTGGAGAGCCGCACCGGTTACGTCCTCCTCGACACGCGCCGCCCAGAGGACCGCGGTTGGGAGCTGCTCGAAAGCTCGCTGCGGCTCTTCACGAACGTGAGCGGCATCGCGTTCGACGTGCGCCACCGCTACGGCCTCGATGCCGACGACGACACGCACACGCTCGATGCGACGTTCGATCTGCGCGGCCGACGCACGCCCGCCGAGCTGAGCTTCAACGTCGCACACCGTCAGGACCTCGCGCCACCGACGATCGAGAACGGCACAGAGACCACCGAGACGCGCACCAGCGTGCGCTGGTCGGTCGACGTCGACCGTATCGTCGGGCTGCGCGTCGAGACGGCGTACCGTCCGCAGCCGCCGACCGTTGGCGACGGATCCGGCAGCGCCTGGTCGCCGCTCGACGTGCGCCTCGACGTCGGAGCGCTCGCGCCGCGCGACACTCGGCCCGGGTTCCGGGCAGAGCTGCGCGTCGATCTCGACCAAGGCGCCCCCGAGCGGCTCGGCCTGACGATGCGGGCGCTCGTGGGCGAGGCCGAGCTCGAGGCGACGCAGCGCATCGCCCTCCCGTCCGCACTGGTGAGCGAGCAACGCGTCAGCGTCACGCTGCCCGGTCGCTTCGGCGTGGTCCTCCGCGGTGTCACCTGGTTCCCGCCAGCGCTGCTGGGGCTCGCTGAGGACCGGGACGCGCCGCGCCAGGTGTCGCTGGGCGTTCGCGAGGTGCCCGAGTCCGGACCGGTGCGCTGGGAGGCGAACGTGCGCACGACGTTCGACCCGTCGTTGGACGGGGGCGCTGGCGGGCGACGCGACACCGTCGCCGATCTCCGCATCGACCTGACCCGCGAGCGGCTCGGACCGGTCGACCTCAGCCTGAGCACGTTCGCCGAGTGGCGCCTGAGCGACGACGCGCTCGATCGGACGCATCTGCGTCGGGCCTCGCTCACGGTGGGCATGGACGCCTTCGAGCGCATCGGCGTCCAGGGGCGGCTGGGGTACCTCTCGACGTACGCGCCTGCCACCGGGACGTTCACGCGCTCGGAGTTGCAGCTCGAGCGCGTGACGCTCAGCGTCCGCGCCACCGATCAACTCACCATCGGTGCCCAGGTCAGCGACGTCTGGGACTTCACGCGCACGAGGGCCGACCAGAGCCCGTGGAACGTCCGTCCGGAGCTCTTCTTGGTGTGGGACCGCTGCTGCTGGGCGTTCGCGGCCGCTTATGACACCGGCAGCGGCACCCTGCGCCTGGTCCTGACGGGCCCGGGGGCCGCGACGGGCATCGAGGAGATCCTGCCGACGCCGTTCGGAATCGAGCGTCGGCCACTCGCCGCCGAGGAGAACCCATGACCCGATCGCACACCGTGTGCACGCGCCTCGTGCGTAGCCTCGGCATCGTCGCCGTCACGGTCGCAGTGCTCACCGCCTGTACCGGCACGTTCGAGGAGAGCACGCCGCTCGTGTTGCTCGTCGCCACCGACGCGGCCCAACCGGGAGGCGACGCTGCGATCGTCGCCTACCTGGTCGAGCCGCCGGGCGCCGCCACGCTCAGGATCGTCACCCCGCTAGGCCAGGGTGACCTGGCACCCGGCGTGAGCCTGCCGCTCGTGGGCTGGGACTGGGTCGATCGCGAAGCACTGGCGGTCGGGCCGGGCCGCGGTCGGACGCGGCTGGTGGCGCTCTCGAGCGCCACGTCCGCGGACCCCGCCGGGCGACGCGCACAGCTCCACCGCTTCGACGTCGCCTCCTTCGACGCCGACGCACCGGTCCTCACCGCGGTCGATCCGGCCCCGCTGTCGCTCGTCGGCGGTGGCGCCTGGGACGAGGACGCCTTCCCCGTCGGCGACGCGGCCTCGCTGCCCGCCGAGGGCGTGTGCCTGGCCGGCGTCAGCGTCTCGAGCGACGGTCGTTACGCCGCGCTGCTCGACCACCGCGCCGCGTGCGACGCCAGCGACACGCTCGCCACGCTCCTCGTCGTCGACCTCGACCTCACCGAGCGTGCGCTCGTCTGGAGCAGCACGCTCGGAGGGGTCGCTCCGGTGCGGCCGTACATCGATCAGGCGCTCGATCGCCTCGACGTGTGGGCCCTGCTCCCGAGCGGCGCCGAGTGGCGCACCTTCGACCTCGCGACGCTGGAGCTCGGGCCGCGACTGGCCTCGACCAGCGTCGGCGTCCCGACCGCCGCGGCTCCGGCCGGCGCGGAGCGCTGGGTGTTGGTGAACGGCCGCTTGTACGCGTGGCAAGCGGACGCCGCGATCGGCCCGGGCGTGGCCTCCGCCACGAGCATCGCCAGCACGTTCGTGACGACGGGCGCAGGTCTACCGATCGTGATCCTCGGCCCCGACCTGTGGGTCCACCCGACCGCGAGCGCCGAGGCGCTGCGCGTGCCGGGCCCCTCGGGCACCTATGTCGCGGGCACCACGGACGGTCCGGACAGGCTGATGTACCTGGTGCGAGCGGGTGGGATCGACACCCTCGACCTGCTGCTGCTCACGCCCGAGCGGCCGCTCTCGAGCGTGATCAGCCCGGCGTTCCGCGATCCGCAAGACGATCCGCGCCTCGTGGCCCCGACCCTGGTGACGTGGTTCAGGCCGCGTCTGCCGCCGACGCCCTGACCGCGCTCGCGATGCGCTCGGTCAGACCGGCCGCGACGAGCCGTTCAGCCGTCCGCACGGCGCTCGTCACCGCCCGGGCATCGGACGAACCGTGGCCGATGAACGCGTGGCCGTCGACGCCGAGTAGCGGCTGGGCGCCGACCTCGGCCGGGTCGAGCCGCGCCGCAACGCGCCGCAGCGCCGGTTTCGCGAGCAGGCCGCCGAGCTTCGAGCGCAGATCGCTCCGCAGCGCATCGCGCACCATGCCGAACAGGACCTTGGCCTCGCCCTCGGCGAGCTTGAGCATCACGTTGCCGGTGAAGCCGTCGGTGACCATCACGTCGGTCGTGCCGCGCAAGAGGTCGCGGCCCTCGACGTTGCCGTGGAACCGGATGCCGCGCGTGCCGGCGAGCAGCACGTGCGCCTCGCGCGTCAGCTCGTTCCCCTTCTCGGGCTCCTCGCCGATTGACATGAGCCCCACCGTCGGGGCGTCGGTGCCGTACATGGCCTTCGCGTAAGCGTCGCCCATCAGGGCGAACTGCTGCAGGAACGACGGGCGGCAATCGGCGTTCGCGCCGGCGTCGATGAGCGCCGTGAAGCCGCCCTTGGCGTTGGGGATGTTGGCGAGGATCGCGGGGCGCTCGACGCCCTTGACGCGACCGAGCACGAGCAGTGCGGCCGCCATGGTGGCGCCCGAGTGTCCCATCGACACGCATGCCGACGCCTCGCCGTCCTTCACGAGGCGCGTGGCGACCACCACGCTGGCGTCCTTGCGGCGCCGCACGTTGGTGGCGTGCTCGTCCATGCCGATGACGTCACCGGCGTGCACGATCGGCAGGTCGACGCCGCCGCCACGTTCGGCCAGTGCTTCCCTGAGACGCGGCTCGTCGCCGACGAGGACGACCATGGCCCCTTGGCGCACGGCCTGGAGGGCGCCGTCGATGGCGGCGGCGGGCATATGGTCGCCCCCCATGGCGTCGAGTGCGATCGGTCGTCGGCTCACGGCCGGATTCTACCGCGCGCCAGCGGTATCCTGCAGGGCGTGGAGATCGACCTGCGCACCTTCGACGCCCCGGCCGGCGAACGGCTCGACGTCGCCATCGCCGCCGCCCTGGAGCTCTCCCGGACGAAGGCTCGCGACCTGGTCGACGAGGGGTACGTGACGCTGGATGGTCGCCCCGTCGGCAAGCCCGCCACCGTGCTCCGCGGCGACGAGATCGTGTCGGTGCTCATCCCCCCCACTCGACCGATGATGGTCGAGGCCGAGGACGTACCGCTCACGGTGATCTACGAGGACGAGCACCTCGCCGCCATCGACAAGCCGCCCGGCATGACGGCGCATCCGACGGCGACGGTTCGGACGGGAACTGTGGTGAACGCCCTGCTGGGACGCATGCCGCTCTCCAAGGAGCAGCATCAGGACCCCAGCGAAGACGCCTACCGGCCCGGCATCGTCCACAGGCTCGACAAGGACACGTCCGGCGTGATGGTCGTGGCCAAGCACGACGCGGCCCATCGCGAGCTCTCCGCCGCCTTCAAACGGCGACTGACCGAGAAGATCTACGTCGCCATCGCCGTCGGCAGCGTCGACGACGGCGTGGTGGTGGACGCCCCGATCGGTCGACACCCGGTCAAGCGCCAGCAGATGACCGTCGGTGGCTCGAACCCTCGCTCGGCCGTGACCCACGTGCGCGTGATCGCTCGTCTGCCCGACCACACGCTCGTACGCCTGAAGCCGCACAGCGGCCGGACGCACCAGCTCCGCGTGCACCTCGCCCACCTGGGTGCACCGATCCTCGGGGACGCCGTGTACGGGCGCCCCTCCGACGCGATCGCTCGTCAGGCGTTGCACGCACACCAACTCACGCTGCCGCACCCGATCGATCACGAGGCGATCACCTTCAGCGCCCAGGTGCCGCTCGACATGGTGCAGGCCTGGCTCCGACTGGGTGGCGCCTGGCCGCCACCCGAGCATCCGACGCTATAGCACGACATCGAACCAGGAGGCACGCGCATGAGCGACATCGACGACTACCGAACGCTGTTCGACCTGGGCGGCCGGCACGCGCTCGTGATCGGTGGCGCATCGGGCATCGGGGCCGAGAGCGCGCTCGGCCTCGCGGATCACGGGGCGCACGTCACGGTCGCCGACCTCTCGCGCGTGGCGGCGGACGCCACCGCGACTCGCATCCGCGCGCGTGGACGCAGCGCCGACGCGGTCGCGCTCGACATCACGGACGAGGCAGCCGTGAACCGTGTGATCGGCGACCTGGACGCGCTCGACGTGCTGGTATGCACCCCTGCCGTCAACGTTCGCAAGCCGCTGCTGTCATACGAGACGGCCGAGTTCGACCGCGTGATCGACCTGAACCTGCGCGGCAGCTTCCACGTGATGCGTGCCGCCGGCCGCCGCATGGCAGCCCAGGGCAGTGGCTCCATCGTCTTCTTCTCGTCGATCCGTGCGCAGGTGGTCGAGCCGGGTCAGGGCGTGTACGCAGCGACGAAGGCCGGCACGCTGCAGCTGATCCGGGCGCTGGCTGCCGAACTCGGCCCGCTCGGCGTCCGCGCCAACGCGGTCGCCCCAGGCGTGGTCGAGACGCCACTCACGGCGCCCATCAAAGCGGATCCCGATTGGTACCGCGCCTACGCCGAGCGCTCTGCGCTGGGGCGCTGGGCGCAGCCCTCGGAGCTCGTGGGTGCGGTGGTGTTCCTGGCGTCCGACGCAGCCTCGTTCGTGACCGGCTCGCTGCTCTTGGTCGACGGAGGCTGGACCGCCGTCGACGGACGGTTCGCTCCGCCGCTGTGAGCGCCGGCGGCCTGGCCACGGACGCCGTGCTCGCGCTGGCCGAGGCGGCTGCGGCTGCCGTCGATGCGACGCGCGTCGTTCGCCTGACGCAGGCGCTGGTGCGCGTGCGCAGCGTGTCCGACGCCGAGACCGGCGCCACCGAGGCTGCGTGCGCGCAGCTGGTCGTCGACGAGCTGCGTGCGTCCGGGCTCTCTCCAGTGGTCCAGGAGGTCGCTCCGGGCCGACCGAACGTGATCTGCGACTGGGCGGGAACCGGGTTCGACCCTGCGAAGGACCGCACGCTGATGTTCGAGGGGCACACCGACGTGGTCACCGAGGGCGAGACGACACGTTGGACGCACGATCCGTTCGGCGCCGACCTGGTCGATGCCCCGGACGGCCAGCGCCTCTACGGGCGCGGCAGCGCCGACATGAAGGGCGGCGTGGCGGCCGCCATCGTCGCCCTCGAGGCGCTGCGCCTCGTCGCACCCGACATCGCCGGCCGCATCCGCCTCGGGATCGTCGTCGACGAGGAAGGGATGATGCTGGGGATCAAAGACTTCATCGCCCGCGGCTGGGCCGACGACGTCGACGCGGCGATCGTGTGCGAACCTGAGGAACATGAACTGTGCCTGTTCCAGAAGAGTGCCATGCGCCTGCACGTGCACGTGAGCGGCGTCATGGCGCATGGGGCCATGCCGTACGCCGGCGTGAACCCCATCACAGGCCTGATGCGCTTCCTGAATGCCGTCCACGCCCTCCAGGCCGACGAGCAGGCGCGCCTCGGACCGCACGAGCACCTGGGGCTGCCGTGGATCACGCCGACCATCGTCCGCGCCCCGGCGCGCGGCGAGGCGCAGCTGAACGTGATGCCCGACGAGGCGTACGCGGCGCTGGACGTGCGCACCGTGCCGGGTCAGGACCACGAGGCGCTCTACCGGGCGCTGAAGGGTGCCACCGACACCGTGGCACGTGGTACGCCCGACCTGTCCATCGAGCTCGACTGGTTCGAGAGCCGACCGTGGACGGAGACGCCTGCCGACGATCCGCTCGTGCGAGCCCTCGAGGTCGTGTACCCGCTCGTCTTCCAGCGCCCGGCGCGCTTCGGCGGCGTGCCCGGAGCGACCGATGGCACGTTCCTCCGCGCGACCGCGGGCGTGCCGATCGTGACGGTCGGTCCGGGTGACCGGACCATCCCACATCAGGTCGACGAGTTCGTCCGCACCGACGACGTGGTGCGCGCCGCGAGGTTGTACGCGGCGGCGGCGGTGGCCTACCTGGCGGGTGCGACGTGAGCTTCGGCGACTTCAGACGGGAGTTGATCGAGACCGCGCTCTCGCTCGCTCCGGCGATCCTGTTCATGGTCCTGGCGCAGGTCATCTGGCTGCGGCTGCCATGGGAGGAGTTCGGCCTGGTTCTGGTCGGCCTGGTGTGCACCGTCTTCGGCTTCGTGTTGTTCATCCAAGGCGCCAAGCTCGGTCTGCTGCCGCTCGGCCAGGGCATCGGCACGGCGTTCATCGAGCGCGGGGCGGTCACACCGCTGCTGGTGTTCGGCTTCCTGCTCGGGATCGTGCTCACCGTGGCCGAGCCCGACGTGCGCCTGCTGACGTTCCAGCTCGACGACATGTTCGGCGATACGGTGAACAGGACCGCGTTGATCGGCGCGGCCGCGCTCGGCCTCGGCATCTTCGCGGTGATGGCTTTGTTGCGCATCGCCCTGTCGTGGCCCATCCACTACGTCCTCATCCCGGGGTATGGACTGGCGATGGTCCTCGCGCTCTTCGCGGATGAGCTGACCGTCACCCAGGCGTTCGACATCGGCGCGGTCACCACCGGACCGATGACGGTGCCGTTCCTGATCGCGCTCGGCGTCGGCATCGCGTCGGTGCTCGGTAACCAGAGCCGAATGCGCGCGAGCTTCGGGCTCATGGCGATCGGTTCCGTCGGCCCCGTGCTCATCGTCCTCGCCTGGGGTCTGCTGCGGGGCGCATCGTGAGCCTCGACCTGTGGAGCACCGTGTCGCACGCGGCGCTGGAGGTGGTCGAGGCGACGCTCCCGGTGCTGGCGTTGATCGCCTTCTTCCAGTTCGTGGTCCTGCGCCGACCCGTGAACCAGCCGCGCTCCATCGTGACGGGCATCGCCATGGCGATGCTCGGCTTCTTCCTCTTCATCGTCGGCGCCAAGCTCAGCCTGATCCCCATGGGCGTGGCCATCGGAGAGGTCCTCGTCGACGCGCCGATGGCCGCGGTCCTCGGATTCGCCTTCATCCTGGGGGCGGCGGTCGCGTTCGCAGAACCGGCCGTGCGCATCCTGGCGTTCGAGATCGACGAGGTCTCGGCCGGCTCGCTCCGCAAACGCCTGATATCGAGCGCAGTGGCGCTCGGTGTCGGCATCGCCGTCGTCGTGGCGGTGTTGCGCATCGTGCACGAACTGCCGCTCGCGGCCGTCATCGTGCCCGGTTACGCGCTCGCCATCGTCTTGACGCTGTTCACCCCACGTGACATGGTACCCGCGGCGTTCGATGCCGGCGCCGTAGCCACGGGTCCGGTCGCCGTGAACTTCGTCCTGCCGCTCACCACCGGCATGGCCATCGCGCTGTGGGGCGAGGACGTGGGTGCGCTCGGGTTCGGCGTCGTCGGGATCATCGCGCTCGGACCGATCATCACCATGCTCGCGCTGAGCCTGTCGCTCCGCCG
>SLSM01000401.1 GCA_007130445.1 Trueperaceae bacterium
TCTCGAAGGGTTGGTGCTCGGGGCCGGGGAAGGCCTGCATGGGGTGATGGTCGCACGTGGATCGTCGTCGAGGGGTCGTGCAGTGTGGTGTGTGCCGGCTTCCACCGCGTGCCTGACGGCGAGTGATGATTTGTAAGAACTTCGTGAGTAGCGGCTGCTACCATTCATCTCAAGCGGCAAGTCCCATCCCATGCGTCTTCTCGCCGCTGGATTCCCCCGAGCCACCGGGCATCATCCATTCACTCCCGGGGCTCACGATTGGAGCGCATCATGCGCAACCGTAACCAGAAGGGCTTTACCCTTATCGAGCTGCTGATCGTCATCGCGATCATCGGCATCCTTGCGGCGGTTCTCATTCCGAACCTGCTGAACGCTCGTGTCCAGGCCGGCGAGCGTGCTTCTCAAGCGCACAGCCAGAATGTCTACACGGCCTTTACGGCGGCGCTCGCGAGCGATCCAACCCTTGACGCGGACGGAGTGATTGCAACCGTAGACGGTGGTGAAGACTGCATGGTCGCAGGAACCGTCGGTACGGCTGCGATCTCCGGCACGTTTGGTTGGCAGATTGCTCCTGCCCGCGCCAACTCGTGCGGGTGGGCGGCTAACGGCACGGATGACTTCACCATTACGGTGATCACCGACACGAGCACGTACGAGAACGGCCGGCGCACCGGCGCCGGCGCCACGGACTAAGCTTCCGGTTCTTCAGGTGGCGGCGCCCCCGATGCAGTATCTCGGGGGCGCCGTTCTATGCACGCTTCGTCGGCGTCGCTGTACCTCGGCGGTCTAAACCTACCTCGAAACGTACTGTCGCGGCGGAATCCAGCGATCGATGCAACCAGCAGCCCGTGCTTGAACCTCTCCAGGGGCGGCGGTTGGTACGTCCGTCCAGCCTCGGTGGCCACCGTCGCGTGCTGCTCCTGCTCGCGCTTCGCGCGCTTGGCTTCGGCGATCTTCTTGCGGCGCGCCTGCACGTCACGCAGTTCAGGCGGCAGGCTCATGCCGTCTTCATCGGGCTCCAGCGCTCGGTCGTCGTCCACGTCCTGGTTGTTGACGCTGCGCAGGCACGCGTCGACCTCGGCGCGCAACTTCGCTGTCTGCTCGTTCATGCGGGCGTAGCTCATTCCCTTGTGCTTGGTGGCGTTCGCCCGAATCTTCGTGTCGTCGATGGCGATGCTACCGAGCTTCCCTAGCCCCAGGTCACCCGAGCGCTGCACCGTCTGCACGAGCAAGGTTCCCGAGGGCGGCGCGGTGGCGGGTGCGGCCGCGGTTCATTGTCCAGTGCCAGGGCGCTGCGTTGTACGAGAGTACCCGGGAGGAGACGTTCTCCGCGATCGAGCGCGCCAGCTTCCGGCTGGAGCGTACGCCCGTGCTGTAGGCGTAGACCTACACGCGCAGCAGCATGCGCGGATCTAACGCGGGAGTGTCACTCGAACCCTCGTCGGGGCGCGCCATCTGGATCTCGCTGAGGTCCGACTGCTCGACCAACTCGCTGACCAGCAGCGCCGCGTGCCCCGCTGTCAGGGCGTCACGCAGGTCGGGTGGGAAGAACATCGGCTGGTTCGGATCGAATGGGGTGAAACGCCCCAGGAGCACCCCAGAACCAGGCAGGAATGACGTCCAATACAGCGATCCTGCCATCCCGCTTGGAGTTAGGCCATGCCCTGGAGCCACCTCCAACCTGGCCGGTATGCGGACACGCTGCTTGCAGCGGTCGGACGCGGAAACTGAGACCATCGTCCAGGAGGCCCGTTTTGCTTCTGCCGGCCCGTAGACCGCCGGAACCTAGGAACTCCACCGAGATTGGCCAAGAACCACAATCTGCGGGCCGCAATAGACACGCTGGCCTCGATGATCGAGTCCCACACCATGTACCGCCTGGACCGCGCCGTGCGCATGTCTTCGGGCTCCCTGAGCTGTTAGGAACGCCCGGACATGCGCAAGCTCCGTTGAAGCCGTACGATGACTTCCCATGAACACCCGCAACTTCTCGATCATCGCCCACGTCGACCACGGCAAGTCGACGCTGGCGGATCGGATCTTGGACCTCACGCAGAGCGTCGCGGAGCGCGACAGACGCGATCAGATGCTCGACACGCTCGAGCTCGAGCGCGAGCGCGGCATCACCATCAAGGCCACGCCGATGCGGCTCTACTACACGGCCAAGGACGGTGAGACCTACCTCTTCAACCTGATCGACACGCCCGGGCACGTGGACTTCAACTACGAGGTCTCGCGCGCGCTCAGGGCGTGTGAGGGCGTGCTGCTGGTGATCGACGCCGCCCAGGGCGTCGAGGCGCAGACGATCCAGAACGCCTACCTCGCGGTCGACAACGGCCTCGAGGTGCTGCCCATCGTGAACAAGATCGACCTGCCGAGCGCCGACGTTCCCGGCGCGATCGCCGAGCTCGAAGAGGTGGTCGGCATCCCCGGCGACCACGCCGTGGCGGTGTCGGCCAAGACGGGCGAGAACATCGAGGCGGTGCTCGAGGGCATCGTGCAGCACCTGCCGGCGCCCACCGGATCGCCCGAGCGGCCGCTGCGAGCGCTGATCTTCGACGCCGTCTACGACTCCTACCAGGGCGTGATCGCCTTCATCCGCGTGTTCGACGGCCGCATCGAGTCCGGCGACGAGGTGATCGTCTGGTCGACCGGGAAGCGCTTCGAGGTCGACAAGGTCGGCTACTTCAGCCCCGCCCCCGTCGTCTCCGAGGGGCTCGGGCCGGGTGACGTCGGCTGGTTCACCGCCGGCGTCAAGGAGATCAGCGACACGCAGATCGGCGACACCGTCACGCACGCGGACCGGCGCTGCGAGGGGAGCATCCCCGGCTTCCAGCCCGCGGTGCCCGTCGTGTTCAGCGGCCTCTACCCGACCGACACCGAGGAGTACCCGCGCTTGCGCGAGGCGCTCGAGAAGCTGCGGCTGAACGACGCCGCGTTCAGCTTCGAGCCCGAGACCAGCGAGGCCCTCGGCTTCGGCTTCCGCTGCGGCTTCCTCGGCCTCCTGCACGCCGACATCGTGCAGGCGCGGCTCGAGCGCGAGTTCGACCTGGCGCTGATCGCCACCGCGCCCGCGGTGGTGTACCACCTCACCACCACCGACGGCGAGGAGATGATCGTCCAGAACCCCGCCGACCTCCCCAGCCCCGACCGCATCACCGAGATCCGCGAACCGATCGTGGCGCTCTCGGTCTATCTGCCCGAGGAGTACGTCGGCGCCGCGATGGGCCTGCTGCAGGAGAAGCGCGGCACCATGCGCGACATGCAGTACCACGGCCGCCGCGTCGAGCTGCGCTACGAGGTCCCCTTCGGCGAGATCCTCTACGACTTCCACGATCGCCTCAAGTCGCTCTCGCGCGGCTACGCGTCGATGGACTACAAGCCGCTGGAGTACCGCGCCAGCTCGCTCTCGAAGATCGACATCCTCGTCAACGAGGAGCCCGTCGACGCCCTCTCGGTGATCGCTCACCGCGACAAGGCCTACGACGTCGGCCGCAAGATCGTCGACAAGATGGCGGAGGTGATCCCCCGCCAGATGTTCGCCGTCCCCATCCAGGCGGCGATCGGCGGCAAGATCCTCGCGCGCGCGACTGTGAGGGCCTTCCGCAAGGACGTGCTGGCCAAGTGCTACGGTGGCGACATCACGCGGAAGAAGAAGCTGCTCGAGAAGCAGAAGAAGGGCAAGGCGCGCATGAAGCAGCTGGGCAACGTCGAGGTGCCGCAGGAGGCGTTCCTGGCGGTGTTGTCGAGCGACGGATAGGGCGATCGTGGCAAGCGCGGTTGGCCTCCTTCCCGCGAGTCTCCGGTTCAGGGTTCGTCTGATGACGTTCATCCCTACTCTCGCTGCGTTCACCCTCGCATGCGTACGACCGCTCGGTGCCGTGCTCCAGCACCCTCCTGAGACGACCGTGGGACTGCTCTTGGTCTCGGCTGCCGTGCTTGCGGCGGTGGTCGGGCTCGTGGTGCTCGCGGACGTCATCGCCCGTGGCGCGGCTCGGCTTGCGGTGCGCGACTTCGATCGACTCGCCGCAGACGTCCAGCGCTGTGCGACGGCCGAGGAGCGATACCGGCGTGGCAACGCGTTCCTGGAGGTGCGCAGCGAAGTTGGCGAGGCTGCGCGCCTTCGGGCCGCGGCGGACAACCTACTGCGGGCGTGTCAGCGTCGACGCATCGCTGACCAGACCGTTCTGGGCGGGGCGGTGCACGATGTCAAGGCGGGCCTTGCCGGGTTGGCGCATCTGCTCGACGCCGGCCAGGCCCATGCTGCGACGGCTTCGAGTACTGGGAGCGAGGTGGTGGCCGCGTCACGCGACGAGGTCCAGCGGTTGCTCGCCCTCCTGACGACCATGGTGGTGTTCTTGCGCTCAGCGCGCAGCGAGCAAGCGCTGAAGGAGGATGTCGAACTCGGAGCGATCCTGCAGCAAGCCGTCGCCAGCGCTCGGCGGTTGCACCCAGCCGTCGAGGTGACCGTGGCGACGAATGGGAACACACGTGTGCTTGCCGATTCGACGCTCCTCGGGCAGGCGCTCTTCAACCTCCTCGAGAACGCCGCGAGGATGGCGCGCTCTGCCGTGTCGGTGTCGGTCTTCCCAGGGCTCGTTCGGATCGAGGATGATGGGCCCGGCTTGCCAGCCCCACTCGAGGACCTTGGAAACGCCTTCGTGTCGGTCGACGTCGCGGGCTTCACCGGGCACACGAGCCGCGCCTCCATGGGGCTCGGGCTCTACATCGCCCAACGAGTGCTCGAGGCCCACGACGGTGGTCTCGCTGTCGAGCGCTCCGATCCCCAGGGGACGGTGTTGCTCGCGTACCTGGGACGGTCGCCGTGAGGTTGGAGGAGACACCGGTGCTCATCGTGGACGACCACCCCGTCTTCCGCCTGGGGCTGGCTTCGGCGCTGAAGGCTCGTGGGTTCGAGGACCTTCGGGTCTCGGACGGTTCGGTCACGGACGCAGCGCTTCTGACACCGCCAACGGGGAGGGGCAGGCCCTGGGTCGCTCTGCTGGACGTTCGTCTCGGTGCGGTGGACGGCATCGAGTTGTGTCGACGGTTGCGCGCCGTCGAGCCCACACCCGTCGTGATCATGCTGACGACGTACGACGAGGCGGCCGTTCGTCAAGCGGCCCGCGACGCTGGCGCCTTCGCTTTCCTGTCCAAGGAAGCCGACGCACACGAGATCATCGGGGCGATCGAGGCCGGCCTTCGAGGTGAGGTGACCCGCATCCCGGAGCAGCGTCTGCCTGCGTTCACCGAGCGTGAACGGGAGGTCCTCCGGCTCCTGTGCGATGGCCTCGACACGAAGGCGACCGCGGCCCGCATGGGCATTGCAGCTGCGACCGTGAAGGACCACCTCGACAACGTGTACCGGAAACTGGGGGTCGGCGACCGTTTGAACGCCGTCAGGCGCGCGGTGGAACTCGGCATGGCCGACCTAGGTCGCCGCGGACCGTAACGCCCGACAGGTCGCGAGTGCGTGTCCTCACGAGAGCCGGCGCAGCCTATCATCGACAGGCTGCGCCGTACGCCTCGGTCGTGGGGCTTCGTGAGAGCGGCCAGGTGATGAGCTCAGCGAAGCTCGTACGTCACGGCCGTGAACGTCGGGACCCCGTCGACGGGAG
The DNA here is from genome assembly GCA_007130445.1 of Trueperaceae bacterium. Lineage (GTDB taxonomy): Bacteria > Deinococcota > Deinococci > Deinococcales > Trueperaceae > CSSed10-48. The sequence continues at coordinate 5,619 of SLSM01000401.1, forward strand.
CGATGGCGCGGAACGACTTCGCGCGGTTCTCACCCGTCGGCACGAACACGATCTCGTTCGGGCTCCCTGCCGTTGCGCACGACGGGGTGCCGCCGCCGCCACCGCCACCGCCACCGCCGCCACCGGGATTGGTGGTGCAGAAGAAGTCCGCGAACACCTGGCCGAAGAGGATCGAGCTCGAGGTCATGCGGAAGGTGGTGCCGGCGTAGACAGGCATCGTGAAGTACGTGTTGTTGCCACCACGCAGATCGACGTCGCGCTCGGCGACGACGCTCAGCACGTTGTCCGGGAAGGCGTTCGTGGCTCTGGTGGTGAAGCTCTGGTCGGCGCGGAAGTTGCCGCCGAGCGGACCGTTCGGTACGTTCGCTTCGACCGACAGGTTCGCGAAGTTCTGCACATCGCCGGTGCTCGAGCGCGAGAGCACGGTGTACTCGACGGCGCGCTCGAACTGGAGGTCGAAGCCGCGGAGGTTGATGTTGCCAAACGTCTCGAACCTGGCGGGTGTGCCTGCGGTGTAGCGGAACCCGACCTCGCGACCGCTCTCGAGGGTGCCGACGCAGTCGATGCTCGTGGTACCGAACCGCATGTCGGGTGCGGCGCGGTTCGCCGCGTCGTTCAGGAAGTTCGTGCACGTCGCTGGGAGGGTGAGACCGGCAGGCGCGAGCAACTGGGCGTTGGAGTTGCCGCTTGCCGCGATGACGAGGCCATCGGCTGCTGCCTCGCTCTGGATGCACTCGCGCCACGTTGCGGGAGACTCGCAGAGCTCGGTGTCCGGCGGCAGGTCGAGTCGGGGGAACTTCGGTGCCGTGTCAGGATCGAGATCGAAGGGGCCGACCGCGGTCTCGGTGCAGACGCCCTTGTTGTTCATGCAGTCCAGCGTGCCGCCCTGCTCGGTGCTGATGTCCTGGAGGCCGCGCCCAACGGCGACGGTGAGCAGTGGGCTGGCGTTCGTGCCCAGTTGCGTCGAGCCGCCGATCGCCACCTTGCCCGACTGGACCCGCAACGCAGCGCACAGGTTGCTGGAGGCCTGCACCTCGGGCCTCAAGAAGGTGCCCACGCCCGTCTTGTTGTAGGCGTTGTAGATGCCCAGGTTGCCGTTCGACTGGATGACCACGTTGTCGGGATCGTCGGGGTCACCGACGACGTAGACCCCGCCGTAGATCGTCGTGTTGCCGTTGAGGAAGCGCATGTCGCTGCCGCCGCCGGCGAAGATCGCCTGCTCGAGCGACGAGCTGTTGCGGATGACGAACGTGGCAGAGGCCGTAGCGGTCGCCTGCCGGCCGGCGCCGCCGGCCAGCGTGCGCCCGACCGATCGGATCGTGATGCGGTTCTCGTTGCTCGCATCACGGAGGATCGTGACGTCATACGTCCCGATCGGGTTCCCATCGACGTCCGCAACGGTCTCCTGCGGAATGACGATGCGGTTCGACACCCACGCGAAGTCGTTCGAACCAGACCCTCGTCCGAAGTCGATGCCTCCGGAGAGGCTGTTGGTGCACGCGTCGAGGAGCGAACCACCGCCGCCGCTACCACCCGCTTCGATGTAACGGAAGGCTTGGAACAGAGCGGCCTTGTAGGTCTGCATGCCGGCCTGGGCGACGTACTGCGCCTGGGCCGATGTGCTGTCGTTGTTGGTCACGGCGAGTTCGACCTGCGTAGTGAGGATCGAACCGAGCACGAGGGCGCCCACCACGACGAGGATCGCGAGGCTGGTCACGAGCGCGACACCCGAGCGTGACGCCATACCGTTGCCGTGTGTGGTTGCTGCTCTGATGGTCATCATCATCACTGGTCCTTCAGGTTCGGCATGAGGGTCTCTTCCGTGCCACCGAAACACGCGCGGCGTGGGGTACAGGGGATCGGCACGAAGGTGGTGGCTTGGGTGTTGCCTGGGTTGACGGTGATCACGTCGCGCGGCACGTCGTCCGTCCTGACGGCGGTTGGCGAGCGACCCACGACGGAGACGATCGCTGTCCGCCCGTATCCGGCTGGCGCCTGGCACGCAACGTCAGGGAACGTCGGCAGGCGCTCCCCATCGCTGCACACCACCACTGCCCGGAAGGCCAGGATGTCCGTCGCGAGGTCGATCCACGCGGTGTCCTCTTCGCACTCGACGTCGGAGCGTTGCAGGACGTTGCCGATCAGCTGGTACCGGACGTCGCGGCATGCCTCGCTCGGATCGAACTGGGAACTCAGGTAGCGCAACGCGACACTCACGTTGGGAGCCGACGGCCCCTCGAAGACCCCGAAGCAGCTGTCGATCGCGGTGCCGTCGACCGTTCGGGCACAGCCAGCGAGCGGTAGTTGCGCCGCTGGCTCGACCGCGCCACTGGCGTCAACGAGAACGGAGTTCCCGACGAGCGCGATGTCTTGGGTGACGAGTTGCAGCGCGACACGAACGCGGTCTTGGACCTCGTTGCGCGCTTGCACGTCGCGTTGGAGCTGCGTCTGTTGGGCGAAGAAGGTGCCCGCCAACCCGAGCACGATGACGAGGATGAAGCCGGCGATCAGCAGCTCCACCACCGAGAGCCCGAGGCGGGAGGCGTCAGGCGCGCGCATCAGGGTCGACCTCCACCGCTCGCCGTCGGCCGGGGGCACGGTGCTGGGGCCGTCGCCGTGGGTGATGGGTAGACGTCGTAGCAGGTGACGCGGTCGCCGATCGTCAGCCGTTGTCGACTCGCCGCGTGTGTGGCGGTGATCGTGATCGTGAGCACACCCTCGCCGAGGATGCCAGACTCCCCGGCGATCGCGTACCGCACGGTGACCTCCGATGGTTGGCCCGCGTTGACCGTGCGGTCACCCACGCATGGGAGCGGGTTCGTGGGAGGCACGATGATCGTCCCGGTCGGCGGCGTCACGCTCGATGGGCACCTCCAGTAGTAGTAGGCGAAATCGAACTCGTTGGCCGAGACATCGCCCGTGGAGAGCACCTCTGCGAGGATGGCTTCGAGCACGAGGTTGGCGGCCGCCTTGGTCTCGGTGGCGGTTCGTGCTGTCACCGACGCGCGCAGGTTCGTGACCTGCGTCAACGCCAGGGCGCCGAAGGCGACACCGATGACGGCCAGGGCGATGAGGACCTCGGCCAAGGTGAAACCGCGTACGGATCTCTTCATTGCACTTGTGTCCTTCCAGTGGGCAACACCGTGACCGTCCTCGTGTTCGCGCCGCCGCGGTCGGTGATCGTGATCACGAGGTCGGTGCTCGATGGGTTGCGCACCACGCCGCGGCGGTCGAAGAACACCGTGAGCGTCTCGGGCGATGCGATACGGGCGCGTCCCAGGGCGCTACCCGACAGCGCCACCTCGTTGACGGTCCGCGCCCCCTCGGCACCGCATGCGACGGCGGTGGAGGCGGCATCTACGCGTCCGCACACGCGGAAGACGCCGCTCTGCGTCCCGTCGTCTGCCACGATCGTGATCCACGCGACATCGTTGGTACGCACGGCCTCGAACCGCGCCTGGTTGACTGCGGCGGCCAGCGCGCGCGCCGCCTGGCTCGTTGCGCTTGCACCGGTGTTGATCTGAACGAAGCTGATGCCGAGGAGCACGGCGGCGATGGCGACCACCACCAGCAACTCGAGCAGGCTCAATCCTGGTGAGGTTCTCATGTTCCGATGCTAGCCGGGACCACGGCATGCCGCCACCCCCGGATAGGGGGGTGATCCGCAGCCGCACCTGGCACTGGTGTCGCCAGGGAAGCGAGGCCAGACGTTGGACACCGTGTCGTCACGTGCGGTGCGGGGAACCGTCGTGGCGACAGGCGTGTGTGCGTGAACGCGTAGCTGGAAGCACTGTACGCCGATGACGAGACGACCTTCTAGGGATGGCGTCCTGGTCTCATCCCTCTATCGGTCGACTCGAGGCACGGCTGGGATCGCCACGCGCGCGGTGATGACCTGCATGGCCGAGTCACACGTTCGGGCTCCAATGGGCGTTGCTCGTAGGTTGCTCATCACTGTGCCCATGATCGTGCCGCTCGTACCAAGCGTAGCGGTGCGGTGGTCTCTCGCTGCAACAGAATCAGCGTATGTACTCTGCTGCGTCGCGCCGTGCACTGTCGCTCGTCGAACTCGTCGTGGTCGTCGCCGTGCTCGCCATCGTGATCGCCGTGGGCATCGTCGTCGTGGGCCGCGGATCGACGTACCGCGACGCTGCTGCGCTCGCGCGTGCGATCTCGGCGACGCGCTGGCTGGCGGTCACCACGGGTGCGCCGAGCGCCCTCGTCGCACGTGGCGACGCCCTGTACCTGAGCGTCGGCGGGCCGTTGCGGTGCGATGCGCCTCGCGGCGGCGGCGAGCCGGCGTGGACCCCCACCGGCCCGGTCCGCCTGGCCTGGCCCGCCGCCGGCCTCGCGTTCGGCGCCCACGGCCGTCCGCTTCGGTGCGACGGCTCGGCGGTCGGCAACGCCACGATCTCGCTCACCGGTCGCGACGGCTCGAGCGCCGCGGTGATCGTGGCGTCGCTCGGCCGCGTGCGTTGGGAGCGCCGCTGATGGGGGCAGTCGGCCGGCGGTCGGCGGGGTTCGGGCTCGTCGAGATCATGGTGGCGCTCTCGATCGTGGCCATCAACGTTGTGGGTTGGACCGCGACGCTGCAGGTCGTCCTGACGCTCGTGCGGCGGATCGGCGAACTCGGGAGCGGTCTGGATCCGGCAGCGGTGGCCGGCGCCGCGTGCGGCCTGGGGTGCCTCGTGCCGCGCGCGGCGCCGGCGGGTGCAGGGCCGGCTTCCAGGCGCGCTCGTCGTCGACCGTGGCGCCGCGTCCGGCGCGGCGTGTCGCTGGTCGAGCTCCTCGTGGCGATGGCCGTCGGAGCGACGGTGCTCGCGGGCCTTGCGGCCGCCACGGCCGCCACGGGCCGGGCGGCACGTGGAGCGAACCAGGTCGTGGACGCCGCCACCGTCCGCTCCGCGCTGCCGGCGTTGCTGCGCGAGGTCGTCGAGACCGCGGGGCGTGACATGCCCGACGCGTGCGGGCTCGACGCCGCGGCCGGTGCGTCGCGACTCGTGTTCCGGCGCGCACTGGGCGACGGCAGCATCGTCGTCGACGAGGTCTTCGCTGGGTTCGACGGCGGCGGTCGGCCGGCACTGTACCTCCGGCGTGTGCCGCACGCGCGGCAGCCGTGGGTCGAGGACGTGACCGCGTTCACCGTCGAGAGGGTCCAAACCACGGTCGACACGACGGCGGAGCGGGTCAGGGTGGAGCGTGTCGTCGTGCGCGTGGCGCACGCGGCGCTCGAGGCGCCCCTCGAGGTCGCCATCGCCCTGCCGCACCGACCCTGCCTGGAGGCGCACCCGTGAGGGCGGCCACAGCGCGCGGCGGCCTCGTGCTCGTCAGCGTCCTGCTCGTCTCGGCGCTCATCTGGGCGCTGCTGGCGGGGCTGCTGCTGACGGTCCGGCTGCAGCACGAGGTCGCGATCGCGGCGCGCGATCACCTGGTCGCGCGCGAGGCGGCCGAGCGGCTGCTGGACTCCGCCCGCTCCCACGATTGGTGGGGCGCCGCTCCGCCGCCCGCCCGCATCGGCGCCGGACCCGACGGCACCTGCACCTGGTCGCTCGACGTCCTCGCCGTGGCGAGCGACCGCGCCTGGTACGCCGCCGAAGTCGGCTACCGCCGGGCGACGGTGCGGATCGACGCCACCGCCTTCCGCGACCCTTGAGCCTTCGCTCGCTGCAGCCAGTGTGCTCGCGCCTCCACCCCGCGTTGACGCCGCCCCGCCCCCGGTGCGACCATGCACGGCGTGGATACCCGCGAACGCTCCGTCGTCTTCGCCGCGCTGGTCGCCTCCGGCGAGCCGCTCAAGACCGGCGAGGTCATGACCCTGATCGGCGCCTCGAGCGACGCCGCGCAGCGAGTGGTGGCGTCGCTGCAGGCCACCCTCGCCGAGCAACGGCTCGGGGTGCTGATCGAGGAGGTGGCCGGCGGGTACCGGCTGGTGGTGGAGGAGGGGCTGGTCCCGGCCCTGGCCGACGTGCTCGGCCCGCGACCCTCTCCGGCGCTGTCAGCGGCGGCCGTGGAGACCCTCGCGCTCATCGCGTACCGGCAACCGATCACGCGGGGCGAGCTCGAGGCGGCGCGCGGCGCGAATTGCGCCTCGGTGCTCGAGACGCTGCAGGAGCGCGAACTGGTGAAGGTCGTGGGCCACCGGGACGTGGTCGGCCGGCCGATGCTCTACGGCACCACCGAACGCTTCATGATCGAGTTCGGCCTGCGCTCCCTCGACGACCTCCCACATCTCGACGACGACGACGCGGCGGCCCAGGGTTTCCTGCGCGGCTGACGCGCCTCACGCACCCGCGCGCCCCGCCAGGTAGCGCAGCGCAAGCTCGTACCCCGCCGCCCCAAACCCGCTGATCGTCCCGACCACCACGGCCCCCACCAGCGTGGTGTGGCGGAACGTCTCGCGGGCGTGCACGTTCGACAGGTGCACCTCGACCACCGGCACGTCCACGGACGCGATCGCGTCGCGCAGCGCCACCGAGGTGTGCGTGAGGCCGCCCGGGTTCAGCACCACGCCGCGTGCGCCGGCGTCGGCGGCCTCGTGCAGCCAGTCGATCAGCGCGCCCTCATGGTTCGACTGCTCGATGCGCAGCGTCACCCCCAGGTCGTCCGCCAGGTCGCGCCAGCGCGCCTCCAGGTCGGCCAGCGTGTCGCGCCCGTACACGTCGGGTTCGCGCTTGCCGAGCCGGTTCAGGTTAGGGCCGTTCAGTACCCAGAGCATCAGCCACCTCCATGAGCGCGCTCCAGGCGCGCTCCAGCGCTTCGTCGTCGACGTCGTCCACCACAACCGGGTCCGCGCGCCGGCGCAGTAGCACGAAGCGCCGCGACGCGCCCACGCGCTTCTTGTCCCGCGCGAACAGCGTGAGCAGCGTGTCGAAGGGCACCCGCGGCAACGGCCGCGGTGCGAGCCACGTCAGCAGCGAGCGCGCCTCGTCGCGCCAATCGAACCAGCCGCGCGCCGCACCGAGCTCGGCCGCGTACGCCAGGCCGTACGCCACAGCCTCGCCGTGCGACAGCGCGTGCTCGCTCGCCGTCTCGAGCGCGTGCGCGAGGGTGTGGCCGAGGTTCAAGTGCGCACGCACGCCGGACTCCGTGGGGTCTGCGGCCACGATGCCGGCCTTCACCTGTACGGCGCGAGCGATCAAGTCTGGCAGGTCGAGCGAGTCGGCGCCGACGGCGCTCGCGTTGGTGGAGACGTCCGCGCCACGGCCGATGCCGAGGAAGTCGCTCGCGAGGCCTGGGTCGGCCAA
>SLSM01000306.1 GCA_007130445.1 Trueperaceae bacterium
GCCGGTCGCCCCGGTGACGAGCACGATGCCCTGCTCCATGTCGCGGAAGTACTCGATCGTCTCCTGCGGCAGGTTGACCACCCGCAGCACCCCGGCGTCGGAGGTGATGATGCGCAAGACGGCGCTCACGCTGCCGCGCTGCCGGAACAGGTTGACGCGGAAGCGCCCCAGCCCGGAGACGCTGTACGCCAGGTCGATCTGGTGCCGATCGGCGAACACGAGCCGCTGCCGCTCGTCGCACATGAGGTCGACGAGCGCAGCGGTGAACTTCGGGCCGACCTTGGTGTCCGCCACGGGGGTCAGGCGCCCATGCAGGCGTGCGAGCGGGGGCAGACCGACGTGGAGGTGCAGGTCCGAGGCGCCGCGCTCGACCAGCATCGTGAGCATGTCGTTGAAGTTCATCGACCGACACGATACGTGAGTACACTGCCTCCATGCGCGAATTCTCTTGCATGTCGACAGCGAGCCGGGCCACGCCGCGTAGCGGAGTCCGGCGATGAGCCGCATCCTTCCGATCCTCGTCCTCAGCGTCATGTTGGTGGTCGGCGGCGTGTGGCTGAGCCGCGAGCGCGCGAACGCCGACGAGGCGCCGCCGCCCACGAGCGACGCCGCCTCCGAGACCGCTGAGGCGGCCCAGGACGCGCCCCAGGCGCCGGCCGACGACCGAGCGCCGGCCGACGACACAGCGGCAGCCTCCGAGGCCGCCGCCGACGAGCCGAGCGCCCCGCCTGTCCCGGAGGGGTACGAGGCCCTCGCGCCGCGCAGCGACGAGCGGCGTACGACCTTCGAGGCCGCCGAGAGCGTCCTCGAGGCCGGCCTGGACTACGCCGCCGTGATCGAGACGAACCGCGGCGTCATCGTCGTCGACCTGTACCAAGACGACACGCCGGTCACCGTCAACAACTTCGTGTTCCTCGCCCTGCAGCGCTACTTCGATGGCATCGTCTTCCACCGCGTGCTCGAGGACTTCATGGCGCAGACCGGCGACCCGACGGGCACCGGCAGTGGCGGGCCCGGCTATCGCTTCGACGACGAGATCGTCGACGGACTCGGCCACGACGCCAGAGGCGTGCTGTCGATGGCCAACGCCGGGCCGGGCACGAACGGCTCGCAGTTCTTCATCACCTTCACCGCCACCCCCTGGCTCGACGGCAACCACACCGTGTTCGGGCGCGTCGTCGAGGGCGACGAGGTCTTGGACGCACTGCGGCGCATCGATCCGTCGTCCCAGAGCCCGGTGGCCGCTGCGCTCCTCGACGCCAGCGCCGAGTCGGTGCGCGAGCAGGGCGTCCCGCTCGAGGGCGACGGGACCGTGATCGAGGCGCTCGAGGCGACGCTCGGAGCGGTCCCCGTCACGGGCCAGCCGTTCGAGGTGGCGGGGTACCGTGGCGTGATCGGCACGCTCCAGGGCGCGGCGGCCGCCGGGTTCTTCCCCTTCCCCGACGTCATGGAGCGCGTCACGATCGTCACCCGCACGCGCTGACCCGCGTCGGCGGGATCCATCACCCCTGCGGGCGGTGCGCACTGCGCCCGGCCGCCACTCGAGAGGACGCCCATGCCCACATCCCTGACCGGTTACGACGCCGTCGCCCCCCTCGGCAGCGAGCGCACCACGCGCTTCCCCGCCGCCGAGCAGGTGCTCGAAGACGGGCGCGACTACCGGGCGTTGATCGCCACCAACAAGGGCGACATCGTCATCGACCTCCACCAGGCCGACACGCCCGCGACCGTGAACAACTTCGTCTTCCTCGCCCTGCACCGCTACTACGACGGCGTCGTCTTCCACCGGGTGCTCGAGGACTTCATGGCGCAGACGGGCGACCCCACCGGGACGGGGCGCGGCGGTCCGGGCTACACGTTCGCCGACGAGATCGCAGAGGGCCTCGGCCATGACGCCAAAGGCGTGCTGTCGATGGCCAACGCCGGGCCGGGCACGAACGGCTCGCAGTTCTTCATCACCTTCACCGCCACCCCCTGGCTCGACGGCAAGCACGCCGTCTTCGGGCGGGTCGTCGAGGGCCTCGACGTCCTGGACGCGTTGACGCGCGTCGACCCCATGCGACCCGGCGGCCCCGCGCCCGACCGGATGGAGCGTGTGACGATCTACGTGCAGTGACGTCGCGTCGCCGCCTCGGCGACGAAGCGGCCGGGTGGTCCGTCTCGCGAGACCGACCACCCGGCCGCCGTTGGTGGACGCGCCATCGCGCCGACGATCAGGCGAGCGCGTCGATCCGTCCGGCGCGTTCGCGCGCGTGCCGGGCCAGGTGGTCCGAGAACGCCGAGAGCGGCACGCCGTTGCGCTGCGGCTCCTTGCGGCTCCGGAACGACACCGTGCCGGCGTCGGCCTCCGTGTCGCCGACGATCACGATGTAAGGCACCTTCTTCAGCTCGGCCGACCGCACCTTGGCGTTCATGCGGTCGTTCCCGCCGTCGACCTCTGCGCGCAACCCGTCGCGCCCCAGGCGAGACGCGACCTCGGTCGCGTAGGCCACGTGGCGATCCGCGATCGGCACCACCCGCACCTGCTCCGGCGAGAGCCACAGCGGGAAGTCGCCGGCGTAGTGCTCGATCAGGAAGCCGACCATGCGCTCGTGCGTCGAGAGCGGCGCGCGGTGCAGGCACAGCGGCGTCTTGCGCTGGCCGTCCTCGTCGACGTACGTGAGGTCGAACCGACCTGGCTGCGAGAAGTCGACCTGGTTCGTCGCGAGCGTGAACTCGCGGCCGATGGCGCTGGTGATCTGCACGTCGATCTTGGGCCCGTAGAAGGCCGCCTCGTCCTCGGCCTCGACGAAGTTGATGCCGCCGCGCTCCAAGGCGCTGCGGACCATCGCCTCGGTGCGCAGCCACAGCTCGGGCTCGTCGACGTACTTCTTGCCGAGGCCGCTGGCCGCGTGCTTGGAGAGGCGCATCACGTACGAGTCGATCGAGAACAGCTCGAAGTAGCGCAGGTAGAGCTCGATCACGCCCATGAACTCCGCCTCGAACTGCGCCTCGGTGCAGTAGATGTGGGCGTCGTTCATCTGCATGCTGCGCACCCGCATCAGCCCCATCAGCGCGCCGTGGTCCTCGTAGCGGTAGCAGGTGCCGTACTCGGCGAGGCGCAGCGGGAGGTCGCGGTACGAGCGCGGCCTCGCGGCGTAGATCTTGTGGTGGAAGGGGCAGTTCATCGGCTTGACGAAGTACTTCTGGTCGTCGATGACCATCGCCGGGAACATGCTGTCCTCGTAGTACGGCAGGTGACCGCTCTTGATGAAGAGCTGCTCCTTGCTGAGGTGTGGGCTGCGGACGTGCTGGTACCCTGCCGCGCTCTCGACCTCGTGCGCGAGGCGCTCGAGCTCCTCGACGATGATCGTGCCGCGCGGCAGCCACAGCGGGAGGCCCGGGCCGATGTCGTCGTCGAGCGTGAAGATGTCGAGCTCGGCGCCGAGCTTGCGGTGGTCGCGCTTCTTGGCCTCCTCGAGTTGCCACAGGTGCTTCTCGAGGGCCGTCGCGTCGGCGAACGCGACGCCGTACACGCGCTGGAGCATCGGGCGCCGCTCGTCGCCGCGCCAGTACGCTCCGGCCAGCGACGTGAGCTTGAAGTGCGTGGGCAGCGCGCCGGTGCGCGGCACGTGTGGCCCGCGGCAGAGGTCGGTGAACCCCGCCTCCCCACCTTGGCGGTAGAAGGTGATCGGGACGCCCTCTGGCAGGTCCTCGATCAGCTCGACCTTGTAGGGGTCCTGGAGCGCGCGGTAGCGCGCCAGGGCCTCGTCGCGCTCGACCACGGTGCGCTCCAGGGGCAGGTCGGCCGCGATGATGGCGTGCATGCGCGCTTCGATCGCCTCGAGGTCGTCGGGCGTCAGGCTGCGCGGCAGGTCGAAGTCGTAGTAGAAGCCGTGCTCGATGACCGGCCCGATGCCGAGCCGGACCGACGTCGGGGCGTGCCCCTCCGCCTCGAGGTGCTCACGCACAGCCTGGGCCAGCACGTGCGCCAGCGTGTGGCGCTGCAGCTCGATCACGTCGGCGGCGTCGCGCCCCGTCAGGATCTGGACGGTCGCGCCGTCGGGCACCTCGCTGAGCAGATCGCTCAGCCGACCGTCGACGCGCAGGCCGAGCGCGGCGCGCGCCAGGCCAGGTCCGATCGCCGCCGCGACGTCCGCGCCGGTGGCGCGATCGGGGAGGTCGAGCTGCTTGCCGTCTGGGAGCACCACGTGCATGGGTCACCTCACGAGCCGGATCGCTCCGGCGTTTGGCCCCGGCGCACGTCCTGGACGGCGCCCGCGAGCGAGGCGCATGCTATCACGGCGTGGCCGCGTCGCCCCGCCCGCCGTGCCATACTGGCGCTCATGCATCTCGTGGCCGTCGTGAGCTCCGACCCCGACCTGGCCCACGCGCTCCGCGGTTATCGCGACGATGCGCAGCGCTTCCTCCTCCACCCGATCGCTGCGGGTGCCGCGAAGGTCTGGTTCCCGGGCCTCAGGGCGCTCGACTTCGCCGGCGCGCTGGTGCTCGACGAGACCCAGCAGACGGACGCCCTGGCCCTGGCCGACCGCGCCTCGTTGGAGGCGAGCGAGGTCGGTGCCGCCGACGCGCTGACCGTCACGCAGGCGGGCGTGGTCGCGGATTACCACTTCGGGCGCGCCCTCATCCAAGCGCTGCGCTCTCGCCTCTGGGACCCCCGTGGCGCCAACGGCGTGATCCTCGGCAACGGCCGCGAGGCCCACGCCGTTGCGAGGGCGCTGGCGAGCGACGGCCTCCGCCACCTCACGCTCCTGGCCACCTCGCGGCCCGACGCCGAGCGGATGGTGCCGCAACTCGCGGCCTCGACCGACGTCGTGGCGACCGTGCCGGACGATCCGATCGCCGTGCGATTGCTCGAAGGCGCCGACCTGATCGTTCGCGCCGATCGCGCCCTGCGTCTCCCGCAGGCGCTGGTGGGACCGCACCTGACCGTCGTCGACCTCGTTCCGGGAGCGATGTCGAACCTGCGTCGCGAGGCGATCGCCGCCGGGGCGCTCACGCTCGACCGGCGCGACGTCGAGGCGCACCGCCTGCACGTCGCGCTCGCTCAAGTGCTCGGCGCCGGGGTCACCGTCGAGCCGCTCCTGCAGGCGCTGCTCCGCGACCGCTGAGCACGCACTGGCGGTGTCCGGTCGGCGCCTGTGGCGCACACGTCTCACGCATTTCAAGGGTTGGCGGGTGAGCATGCTCGGTATGCCGTTGCGTGCGCTCGTCCCCCTCCTCGTCGCCTGGACGGTCCTGCTGGCGCCGACGCCCGCGCACGCGCAAGTGGAACCCTCTGCGCCGCTGCCGCTGGTGCGCATCCCGGGCGCCGTCGCGACCGCGACCGAGGGCGCGATCGTCCTGCGCGTCGGCACGCGCGAGATCGTCTACGTCGACGGCTTCGGCTGGTTGGACGACATCGACGCTCCACCCCCCGACCTGATCGACGGCGAGGTGTACGGCGCCCCCGAACTCCTGAGCGCGCTCGGACTCGACGTGCCGGTCGTGGAGGCCGTGCGCTTCGCGGGCGACGCCCAGGTCAGGATCGTGCTCGACGTACCCGCGCTCGATGCGCGCGCGCTCGCCGGTGTGGCGCGCGCGGGCAGCGTCGGCGCCGGCGACGTCCTGCGGCTGTCGCTCCCACCCCTCCTGGTGCCGTCGGGGCTCGGCGAGAGCTACGCCGGTCTCGAGGTGATGTTCAGCTCGCGCGCCGAGGGCACCGACGTCGAGGTGAGCGGCGGCCCCTTCGCGTACGAGGTCTTCGCGCTCGCCACGCCGACGCGCGTCGTCCTCGACCTGACGCTCGAACGGCCGCGCCTCGGTCCGGACACGGTCGAGGTGCTCGCCGAGGGCATCACGTACCGACGCGTCCGCGCCGAGGGCTCCGGTGGCGCGACGTGGGTCCACGTGCTCGACATCGCGCCCGGGGTCGGCGAGTGGCGCGTCGTGGGCATGCCCGGTGAGGCTCGCACGACCGATCGCTGGGCCTCCGGCGCGTTCGCCGCCATCAACGGCGGGTACTTCGACACCGGGACCCGCCAGGCGATCGGGATGCTCGTGGTGGACGGTGCGATGCTGTCGCTGCCGTCGCGCGGGCGAGCCGTCATCGCCTTCGGCGACGGACCGCCGCTGATCGACCGGGTCCGCGCGACCTACAGCGTGTGGCTCGATGGCGTCGCGGTGGCCGTGCGGGGCGCCCCCTTCGTCGACGAGATCGGCGTCGTCGCCGGACCGGGCTGGGCCGGAAGCGGTCGCTACGGCGTGCTGGTGATCGACACGGAGAGCGACCTCGTGCTCGACAACCGGGTCGGCCCGGTCCGCGTCACGGCGTCGCAGCACGCGATCGTCTATCCGGCCGAGCTGAGGCCGCTGGCGCTGGCCGAGCGCGGCGCGCACGTGCGCTACGCGTGGCACATCGATCCCTCGCCCTTCGGCGCGGCGCGCTACGCCGTGGAGGCCGGCCCGCTGCTGCTCAAGGACGGCCGCGACGTCCTCCGACCGGAGCTCGAACAGTTCGCCGTCGGGCAGAGGATCCTCGATGGCCTCACGCAGCAAGCCGCGATCGGGGTGCGTGCCGACGGCAGCGTGGTGCTCGTCGCCGCCGAGTCCATGGTGGCCGCCGACCTCGTACCGCTCCTGCTCGCACTGGGCGCCCGCGACGCACTCCGGCTCGACTCGGGTGGCAGCACCACGCTGTACGCCGATGGCCGCGTGTTCAACCGTATCAGCGAGCGCGCGGTCGTGAACGCCATCGTCTTGCGCCTGCCGTGAACCGCGGCGTCACGCCGTTCGTTCCGGCCCGCACCGTGGGCAACGGTTCCAGGCCGTGCGCGTGGCTATGGTGATGGCATGAGCGGAACCGCAGCCCAACGCTGGCGCATCGCGCGTCTCGTCGCCGTGATCGGCGTGGTCGCCCTGGTCGGCGCAGCGTCGGCGCAGGCCGGTGGCGCGAGCCGCAGCGCGAGTCTCGAGCTGGGGTTCGGCGGCGCCGTGGTCGCGGACGCCTGGAACCCGTTCCGGCTCGTGCTGCGTGACGTCGGGCCGGTGACGTTCGAGCTCGCGATCGACCGTGGGACGCTGCGCGACGGAGAGCGCTGGTCCGTGTACCGAGCCGAGCTGCCGGGCGGCAGCGGGCTCTCCGTGGTCGAGGACGAGGTGTTCGTCCCGGTGTGGCGCTCACTGAGCTGGACGGTTCGAAGCGGCGGCCTGACCATCGCGAGCGGCAGCGTCGCCCGGACGCAGGCCGATCGACGACCGCTCGACGTCATCGTGGGCGAACCCGGACCGGTCGTGCGCGGCGGCGTGATCGGCGGTCGCAGCGTCGACCTGGCGGCCGATCGACTGCCGCTGCGGTCCGCCGCCTACGACGGCGTCGGCCGCGTGATCGTGGCCACGCCGAGCGCGCGTCCACAGGCGCTGCTCGCCGCCGCCGTGGCGGGAGCGGAGGTCGTGCTGACCCCCGCGGCCGTGGCGAACGCCGAGCTGAGCGCGCTCGTCCCGGCGGGCGGCGAGCGTGTCGTCGGTGCCGGCCGCCTCGTCTCGCTCGACGCGTGGCGCCCCTCGCCCGACACGGCCGCGCGCGTGGATCAGGCGGCGCTGCTGAGCGCCTTCGCGGCGGCCGAGCGCATCGCCTTGCCGCGGCCGGCGCCCGTGCTGCCACTCCTGGTCGCCGCCGCCGGGTACGCGCTCGCGGTCCTGCTGGTGCTCCGCTTCGCCGGAGTGCCCGGCGTGACGGCGGCGCTGGTGTTGGCCCTCGGCGCCAGTCTGGCCGTCTGGGCGCCGCTGCGACCGGAGCGACCGACCCTCGACGCCAGCCGCGATCTCGTCATCGGCGCGGAGGGCATCGGTCAGCGCTGGAGAGTGCACGAGCGGGTCACGCTGCCGGCGCAGACGCTGGTGCTCGACGTCGCCGGCTGGCCCCTCAGCAACGTCGAGGCGCGCCTCGGCCCGGCCAGCGTGACCGTCGACCTGCCGCGCTGGCGCCACCTGACGGTGGTGGAGCGGCCCCGGACGGCCGCGCTGCCATTGCTGCAGCAGGCCGACGGCGCCTGGCGCAACCAGGGGGCCGTGCCGCTCACGGTCGTGGCCATCCGTGGCGGCGAGCATGTCGACGACGTGCCCGCCGACGCGCTCGTGATGCCCCCGTCGCGCGACCCTCGGCCGCTGCCGAGCATCGCGCTGGCGCTCCTCGAGCTCGTACCCGAGGGCGCGGCCGTCGCGAGCGACGGCGCGCAGTGGTTCGTCGCGCTGCCGAGCGCGGTCCTTGCGGAGGTTGCACCGTGACCGACCTCGCTGCCCGCCTCGACGCCCGCTTCCGGGACAGCGACGCCGTCCAGGTCGCTACGCTCGTCATGGCCGCGTTGGTGGTCACGCTGGGGTTCGCGTGGCCCACGCCGGGGCAGGGAGCCAACGAATCGTGGTACCCGTTCGCGCAGGCGCGCTCGGTGATCCTCGCCCTGCTGGCGTTGGGCTACGGTGCGAGCGCCGCGGTCGAGCCGCCGCGCCGCGCCGTGGTCACGGGCATCATGGTGCTGGTCGTCGCCCTGGTCGCGATCCCCTTCGACGTCGCCGCGTACGCGGCGAGCTACCCGGCCACACCGCTGTGGTGGAGCCTGGTCAGCATCCCGCTCGCCGCGACCGGCTACCTCGTCGCCGGCGTCGCCCTGGGTCGCTTGGCGCGTGCGCTCCGGCTCGGGGTGATGCTCCCGATCCTGGTGCCGGCGACCCTCGCCGGGCTCCTGTTCGCCGATCTGCAACTCGGCTGGACGGTGTTCAACCCACTGACGTCGGCGCTGAACGTGTCGCCGTGGTTCCTCGTGTCCATGAGCACCCTGTCGCTCGTGGGCGTCGTCGCGGCCGTGATCGCATGGCGCGGCTCGGTACCGTTGGAGGTGCGCCCATGAGCGACGTGTCCTGGCGTCCCGATCTGCACGAGCGCCTGGCGCGCCGCGACGACCGGCGTGTCCGCGCGCTGCGCGCCGCGGCCGCCGCCGCCGCCGTCGCATTCGCCGGCTGGATCGTCGACCTGGCGTCCCTCTGGCACGTCGTCGCCGTCGTCGGGGCGGCGGCGGGCGCGGCGGCGTGGCCATCGAGGCGAGGCCTGAGCGACGCCTTCCGGACCATCGCGGAGCAGGCCGGTCTCGCCTACCAGACCCACGTCGAGCACGTCGGGCGCGACGATCCCCACGGCCTGTTGAGCGCCGCGGAGATCCAGGCGCGCCTGTCCATCAGGGGCGTGGTGCCGCCGCCTCGCGGAGCGTGGTGGCTGCCGCTCGCCGCCGTCGCGACGGCGCTGGTCGTCCTGACCGCACTCGTCGGCGGCCCGGGCACGTGGTTCCGTGGCGACGCCGGCCCCGGCGTCGGCGGTCCGGGCACACCCGCGAGTCCGCCGCCGATCGTGCGCGACGAGGCCGCCACGGCGACCGACGACGACGCCACCGACGCGGCCGAGGCGCCAGAGCCGACCGCACCGGGAGCGCCTGCCACGACGCCGGATCGCGGGTCCGGGCCCGGCTCCGACGACGCCGGCGACGGCGACGGAGGGGGCGCGTTGGAGCGCGAGGAGCTCGATCGGTTCCTCGAGGCCTTGCGCGAGCGACCGAGTGTCGCGGACGCCGCCGAGGCGCGCCGCGACGCGGAGCGCGACGGCGTGCGCGACGACGCCGACGCCGATCTCGCGTCGGCCCAAGTGCGCGGCGACGTCGATGACACCTTCGACGACGCGCAGCGCACGCCGGACCAGCGCAGCGACGATGCCGGCGACGCCGAGCGCTCGGTCGAGGTACCGGCCGGCGGCGGGGCGGGCGACGACGACGGCGTCGAGGCCGGTGAGGCCGACGATCTCGAGGGCGCCGAGGCCGGTACCAGCGAGTCCCTGGGCCCCGACGAGGGCGAGGACGGCAGCGCGCCCGACGGCGAGCAGCCGGACGAGACGCCGACGGGTGTCGGCGAGGCCGCACCCGACGGCGCTCCCGAGGCCGGAGCCGGCTCCGAGGAGCCGTCGCTCGATGCCGGAACCGGCGACGAGGGCGGGATCGGCCCCGGTTCGCCAGCGGGCGTCGAAAGCGACGTCCCCGATCCCGCCGGCGACCTGGAGGCGCTCCCAGGCATCCTCGGCCCTGGGCCGGAGACGGTCGGTGGCCGCGTACGGCTGCCCGGCCGCGACAGCGACGTCGCTCCGACGGCCGTGAGCGCCGAGCGCTTCGAACGCGCCGTCGAGCAGGCCGTCACCGATGGCTCGGTGCCCGTGCCCTACCAGGAGATCATCCGCAACTACTTCCGCTGATCGCGGTGGATCGCGTGTTCGTGCGCCGCTCGCCCGAGTCTCAAACGTCGTCGACGTCGCTGCGCGTCGTCACGACGGCGGCGCCGCGTGTGAGGTCGGCGAGCGCGGTCTCCCAACGCTCCGCGTCGGCCTGGAGCAGTTCGACGCTCAAGATCGCGCCCATGGCGTCGTAGCGGGCCTCGCACCGCTGCACCGCCCGGTCGTCGCCCGCCCGCCGCATGACCACGTCGACGGCGGCATACGGCAGGCGGACCAGCCAGCGCTCGCGCGCCTCGACGACGCGTTCGCCTGCAGCATCGAGGGCGCGAGCGGCGGCGCCCGCGTACGCGCGCGCCAGGCCGCCGACACCGAGCTTGGTGCCACCGAACACCCGCGACACGACGATGGCGACACGATCCAGATCGCGCTTCAGCACCACTTCGAGCACGGGACGACCGGCGCTCC
This sequence comes from Trueperaceae bacterium, assembly GCA_007130445.1. GTDB lineage: Bacteria > Deinococcota > Deinococci > Deinococcales > Trueperaceae > CSSed10-48. The sequence continues at coordinate 10,712 of SLSM01000306.1, forward strand.
CAGCGGGTTCGCCGTCGTCCGACCAGCGCAGCTCGTCGCCCCGGCGAAGCGCCCACACGTGGTGCGAGGCGGCGGGCACGGCGGCGCGCCGCGCGCTCAGCAGCGCCTCGACGCCGGCGCCCGCCAGCAACGGCGCCGCGAGAGCGACGAACCTCGACGCCTTGACCACGTCCTCGTGCAGCGCGCGCGTGGCGAGCGTGCGGTATCCCATCGGGGCAGCCTACCAGCGGCCCGCTCGCGGGCGCTGCCGTGATACACTCCCGACCATGCGCCGCCTCCGTCCAGGACGCCGATGTCGCGCTCGACGCCGCTCCTGATCGCCGCCCGCCTCGTCGACGCGGCGCACGTGCTCGTCACCCCTTGATCCCATCGCGCCACGCGCTGAGCGCGTCGCCAGACGGCGGCGCACGACCGGAGCCAGCATGCCGATGCACCTGTACGACTCACTGAAGCGCCGTCTCGAGCCCTTCGAACCGATCGTCCCCGGACACGTCGGCATCTACGTCTGCGGACCGACGGTGTACTCCGAACCACACCTCGGCCACGCTCGCGGCCCGGTGGTGTTCGACGTCCTGCGGCGTTGGTTGGAGCGCCAGGGCAACACGGTCCGTTACGTCTCCAACATCACCGACGTCGGCCACCTGACCGACGACGCCGACGACGGCGAGGACAAGCTCGCGCGGCGCGCCAAGCTCGAACGTCTCGAGCCGATGGAGGTCGCCGAGAAGTACTTCTGGGCCTACTTCGATGCCATGGAGCGCCTCGGCGTGCGACGACCGAGCATCGTGCCGCGCGCCACGGGCCACGTCACGGAGCAGATCGCGCTCACGCAGGAGCTCATCGCCCGGGGCCTGGCGTACGAGGCGGGCGGCAGCGTGTACTTCGACGTGTCCGCTTGGGGCGCCTACGGCGAGCTGTCGGGTCGTGACCCGGACGACCTGCTCGAGGGCACGCGCGTGGAGGTCAGGAGCGAGAAGCGCGACCCGCGCGACTTCGCGCTGTGGAAGCGCGCCGAACGGGAGCACATCATGCGCTGGCCGAGCCCGTGGGGCGAGGGCTTCCCGGGTTGGCACGTCGAGTGCTCCGTCATGAGCACGAAGTACCTGGGTGACGAGTTCGACATCCACGGGGGCGGCCTCGATCTCGTCTTCCCGCACCACGAGTGCGAACTCGCCCAGGCGCGTGGTGCCGGCAAGCCGTTCGCACGCTACTGGCTGCACTGGAACATGCTGACGCTCGGCGGCGAGAAGATGTCGAAGTCGAAGGGGCACGTGGTCGACCTCGCGACGCTCTTCGAGCAGGTCGACCCGATGGTCGTCCGGTTCCACCTGCTCCGCTCGCACTACCGCTCGCTCTCGGACTTCGCCGAGGATGCCCTGCAGGCGTCGGCGGCCGGGCTGAAGCGCCTGCGCAGCGCCTACGCCTCGTGGCCCAGCCACGCCGGCTCCGGGGCGCCGGCGGAGGCCTGGACGTCGTCGCGCGAGCGCTTCGCCGCGGCGATGGACAACGACCTCAACACGCCCGAGGCCATCGCCGTGCTGTTCGACGTGGCGCGCGAGGCGAACAAGGCCCGCGATGCTGGCGACCTGGGCTGCGCCGCGGCCGCGCGCTCGCTGTTCGACGAGCTGCTGATCGGCGTCCTCGGCATCGACGTCGGCGGCGGGCGCGAGCACGACCACGCCCTGCTCGGTGAGGTCGTGCAGGTGCTGCTCGAGCAGCGCCAGTTGGCGCGCAAGCGGCGTGACTTCGCGGCTGCCGACGCGATCCGTGAGCGGCTGGCCGGCCTCGGCGTGGTGATCGAGGACACGCCCGACGGGGCGCGCTGGCGCCGGCAGGACTGACGGTGATGACCGCCTCGTCCAGGGACCGGTAGCCCCCCGGCCGCTGCCGGGCACGACGTGGTCCGCGCTGTCGCGGCGCGGCATCCTGGCACGATGCACCCCAACCGCGAACGTCTGGCGCTCCTGTCGTTGACGCTCGTGCCCGGCGTGGGCCCGGTCGCCCTGCGGGCGCTGCGTGCGCACTTCGGATCGGCCCAGGCCGCTCTCGCCGCGGCATCTTCGGGTTGGCCGTCGCTCGCCGTCCGAGCCGACCTTCCGAGGCTCGCGGCTGCCGCTGAC
>SLSM01000342.1 GCA_007130445.1 Trueperaceae bacterium
CCAAGAAGCGCGGCGGCGTCGGCCTGAAGCAGGTGGGCGTGCACAAGCGGACCTACAAGCCGAACCTGCTCAAGAAGACCCTCTGGGTCGACGGCAAGCCGCAGCGGGTGTGGATCTCGGCCAAGGCCCTGCGGAGCCTCGACCCCACCCTGCTCGTCAACCCGAACAAGTGACGCCTGCGGCCTTCGGGCCGCGATCACGGCACACCGACACACCGCGCGAGCGCCCCACCCGGGCGCTCGCGTTGCTGCCGTCCGCGCTGCGACGGCTGGCGTGGCGGTGCGGTAGGATGCCGTCATGAGAACCGGTTCCCATCTGAAGCCGAACCATTCGCGCCTGGGCGTGTCCCTGACGGCCCTGCTGGTCGGCCTCGCGCTGCTCGCCGGCGGCGCGTCCGCGCGCCCGAGCGTCGTCGTCTCGATCCATCCGCTCTTCGACCTGGTGCGCGACATCGCAGGCGAGCACGCCGACGTGGTCCGCGTGCTGCCACCAGGCGCCTCGCCGCACACGTTCGACCCGACACCGCGCGACGTCGGGAGGATCGCCCGCGCCGACCTGGTCGTCTTCAACGGCGCCCTCGACCTGTGGCTGCGTGAGCTCGTCGAGGCCTCGGGCAGCCGCGCTCCGCTGGTCGAGGCGATCTCCGACGCCCGTGTCCAGGAGGTCTTGCGCGAGACCTTCCCGGACCTGGTCGCGGTCGATGCCGGCGGCGCCGTCATCGGGTTCAACCCCCACGTGTGGCTCGACCCGCTGGTGATGCGCGAGGTTGCCACCGTGGTCGCCGAGGCCCTCGCTGCCGTCGCACCCGAACACGCCGCCGACTTCGCCGCCGCTGCCGAGCGCGTGCGGAGCGAGCTGTTCGAGCTCGACGCCGAACTGCGCGAGACGCTCGCGCCCGTCGCCGGCGCCGCCTTCGTCCCGTTCCACGATGCCTGGCCGTACTTCGCGGCGAGGTACGGGCTCGACCTCATCGTGGAGATCGAACCGTTCCCCGGGCGCGAGCCGAGTCCGGCGTACCTGCGCTACGCCCTCGACCTGATCCGGGGGAGCGGCGCCAAGGCCGTGTTCAGCGAGGTGCAACTCAACCGCCGGCCGGCCGAGGTCGTCGCGGACGAGGCGGGCGTCGCGCTCTTCGAACTCGACCCCCTGGGAGGCCTGGATGGCCGTGACAGCTACGCCTCGCTCCTGCGCGCCAACGCCGCCGTGATCCTCCAGGGTCTGCGATGAGCCGAGCGGCGCGCACCGACGAAGGCGCCGTGCGCGTCGCCACGGTCGCGCCGCAGCGACGGGTCCCCGTGGTGCACGTGCACAACGTCGGCGTCCGCTTCGGTGACGCGCAGATCCTCGACGACGTCAGCTTCGACCTCGACGAGGGGCAGTTCCTCGCGATCGTCGGGCCGAACGGCGCCGGCAAGTCGACGCTGGTCAAGGTCGCGTTGGGCCTCTTGCGGCCACAGCGCGGCCACGCCGCCCTCTTCGGGCGCGACGCCGGCGACGTGCCCGAGCGCATCGGCTACGTCCCACAGCTCAAGACCTTCGACCGCACCTTCCCGGCGACCGCCGTGGAGCTCGTGGTCACCGGGCTGCGGCGCAGCTGGCCCGCACGCCCGTCGCGGCGTGAGCGCGAGCAGGCGCACGCCGCCCTGGCGCAGGTCGGGGCCGAGGCGCTGGTCGATCGGCCGCTGGCGCGGCTCTCCGGCGGCGAGCTGCAGCGCGTCTACCTGGCCCGGGCGGTGGCGCGCGAGCCCGCGTTCGTGCTGCTCGACGAGCCCGCGACCGGCGTCGACTACCTCGCCGAGCACGACCTCTACGACCTGCTCGAGCGCTACCAGGCGCGCACCGGCGCGACCGTGGCGATGGTGACGCACGACCTCGCGGCCGCGCGCTACCACGCCAGCCGCGTGCTGGTCCTCAACCGCAGGGTCTTCGGCTTCGGCCTACCCGACGACGTCCTCTGCGACGCCTGCCTGCAGGAGGCCTATGGCCACGTCGGGCACACCCACGTGCCGCACACCCACAGGCACGTGCCGCGGCGATGAGCGGACTCGAGGACCTGATCCAGGCGTTCGGCTTCCCGTTCATGCAGCGGGCGGCCGCCGCCGGCACCATGATCGCGGTGATGTGTGCGCTGCTCGGTGTGTTCGTCGTGCAACGCCGACTCTCGTTCCTCGGTGACGGACTCGCGCACGCGGCGTTCGGCGGGATGGGCATCGGGGCGTTCGTGATCGTCAGCTCCGGAGCCCTGGCCCAGGGTGGGGCGTTGCTCCGCAACCCACTGTGGATCGCGGTCCCGTTCGCGCTCCTGACGGGCCTCGGCATCGCCTGGGTGCGTGACCGCACCGAGCTCTCGAGCGACACCGCCATCGGCGTCTTCTTCGCCGTCTCGGTGGCCCTGGGCGTGCTGTTCTTCTCGCGCATCTCGCCCGACGCCAACATCGGCGTCAACGTCATGGACCTGCTGTTCGGCAGCATCCTGGCGGTGCGCACCACCGAGCTCGCGATCATCGCGGCCGTCGCCGTCGTCGCCACCACGCTGCTGCTGACGCTGTGGGGACGGCTCGCGTACGCGACCTTCGATGACGAGCTCGCCCGCACCGACGGGGTCCGTTCGCGAGCGCTCGAGTACCTGCTGTTCGGGCTCGCGGCGGTCGTCATCGCCGTCAGCGCGACGGTGGTGGGCATCATCCTGATGGCGGCCTACCTGGTGATCCCGGCGGCGGCGGCGCGCATATGGGCCCGCTCGATGGCGTCGATGACGCTGCTCGCGGTCGTGATCGGCGTGAGCACCACGCTGGCCGGCGTGGCGCTGTCGTACCTGTTCGACCTGCCGACGGGCAGCGCCATCATCCTGACGCAGGCGCTCGTGTTCGTGGCGGCTGCGTTCACGCAGCGGCGCTGAACACCGAAACTGCGTCTGGCACGCGATTCGTCGCTTCGTGTCCGGCCTGGACCGCGTGGTACAGTGCGGCGAATGACGGAGATCACCCGGGTCCTCCCGCCAGAAGGTCGACACCGGAAGCGAAGCGTGTACGTGGTCCTCGTGTGGTTGGCGGTCGCCGCCATCGTGGTCTCGTTCGGCACGCGCGTGCTCGAGGGCAAGACCGAACCGGCGTCGTCGCTCTTCGCGGTCGTCGCCCTGGCGCTGTTCCTCGGGGTCGCCGCCGCCGCCCGAGTGCGTCGCGTGCCGCTCGAATGGATCGAGCACGCCCTGCTGTGGGGCGCCACGGGCATCCTGCTCGCCAACCTCGTGGCGCGGCTCTATGTGGTTCCACCCGATGTGTCCAGCGTGGAAGCTGTCGTCGCGACCCTCCTGTGGTTCCCGATGGTGTTCGTGTTCAGCACCGTCGCCTTCGACGGCGAGCGCTCCCTGCGCTACTCCGCAGCCGTCTACGTCCTGTTCACGCTCGTCACGCTGCCGCACGCCTTCGCGAGCCTCGGGAGCGGCCTGATCGTCTCGGGCTTCGGCCTGCTGCTGCAGGCGTACCTCGTGTACGCCGTCACGATCGCCGCCCTGTACTTCTTCGCCGACCTCCAGCAGCGCATGGTCGCGATGGAGGAGACCGCCCGCACGATGCGCAAGCTTGCCAACACCGACGCCCTCACGGGCCTCGCGAACCGCCGACAGGCCGAGGAGCAACTCGCGCGGGAGCTGAGGCGCGCCGAGCGCTACGGCCGCGTGTTCAGCGTCCTGATGCTCGACATCGACCACTTCAAGGACCTCAACGACCGGTTCGGTCACCAGGCCGGTGACGACGTCCTGGTCGACCTCTCACGGCGCGTCGACGCCATGGTCCGGGCGTCCGACACCGTCGCGCGGTGGGGTGGCGAGGAGTTCTTGCTGCTCGCGCCCGAGACGCCCATCGGCGACGCCCAGCGCCTGGCGGAGATGATCCGCAGGCACGTCGCCGACAACGGCCTGGCGGGCCGCTACCGGGTCACCGTGTCGCTGGGCGTCGCCAGCTACCGGCCGGGCGACACGCTCGGCTCGCTCGTGGCGCGCTCCGATGCCGCGCTGTACCTGGCGAAGCGCGGGGGGCGCAACCAGGTGCGGCTCGAGATCGTCCCCGGGCCTCCGGCCGACCTAGGCTGACGCTCCCGCGGTGCGCACCGAGCGTCGGGACGCCTCAGAAGCCGTACGACTCGGCCAGCGCCCGCATCCGCTCGGTCACCTCGGCCGGCATCGTGATCTTCTCGGGCCAGCGCCTCGAGAAGCCCTCCGACGCCAGCTTCGGCGTGGCGTCCATCAGCCACACCGAACCTGCCGGGGTGCCCTCCGTCACGACCTCCACGTCGCGCTCGGGGTCGATGTTGTTCAGCAGCGTCCACATGACGTCCTCGAAGTCGCGCGGGTCGGTCTGGTGGTCGAGCACGGCGATCAGCCGCACGCCCGCGGCCTCGTCCTGCTGCGCCGCCCACTCGCCGATGTGCCGTCCCTGGTCGGGGCGGTCCTTGCGCGTCGTCAGGAACCAGAATCCGCCCGCCACCTGGTGCTGGTCGAGCACCTCGGCGTGGGGGGGTAGGTCGTCTGCGCTCCGCTCCTCGTTCGGCTTCCACGCGGGCGACGCCTTCGCCGGCGCGCTCACGGGCGGGCGGTCACCGGACGCGCCACGCGTGGTGGCGTGGGGGTGCGGCGACGCGACGCCGTCGACGCTGCCGCCCTCCTCACGGTGCTTCACGGTGCCGTCGATGACGAGCTTGCTGCCGTAACTCCACGAGCGGCTCGCATGGTCGAGCACGTCGATCGGCCCCTTGGCGAACTGCTCGTCGCGCCCCGGCACGGCGTTGCGCAACACCGAACGCCAGAAGCCGATGTGGTCCTGCGGCGCCACCTCGGTGTCCGAGACGAGCACCACCTTGGCGAACATCATCTGCCCCAACCCCAGCAGCCCGTTCGCCACCTTGTACGCCTGGCCCGGATAGCCCTTCGTGATGCGCACGTTGACGAGGTTGTGGGCGATGCCCGCCGGGGGCATGTGGTAATCGACGATCTCCGGCAGGATCAACTGGGCCGGGACCAGGAAGATGCGTTCGCTCGCCTCGATCAGATAGGCGTCCTCCATCGGTGGGCGACCCACGATCGTGGCGGGGTACACCGCGCCCGCGCGCATGGTGATCGCGGTGACGTGGAAGCGCGGGTAGTGGTCCTCGAGCGTGTAGAAGCCGGTGTGGTCGCCGAATGGTCCCTCGACCACCCACGGCTCCTCCGGGTCGACGTAGCCCTCGAGCACGATCTCGGCCTGCGCGGGCACCTCGAGGTCGACGGTGATGCCCTTGACCAACTCGACGCGCCGGCCGCGCAGGAACCCGGTCAGCGAGTACTCGTTGATGCCGGGGATCGCCGGGATCGGCGCGGTCGCGGCGTACGTGAGGGCAGGGTCGCCGCCGAGCGCGACCGCCACCTCCAGCCGCGTGCCCGCGGCGCGCGCCTTCTCCAGGTGCCTCGCACCCGTCTTGTGGCGCTGCCAGTGCATCGCCGTCGAGCGCGCGTCCAAGACCTGCATGCGGTACATGCCGACGTTGACCTCGCCCGTCTCGGGGTCCTTGCTGATCACGAGCGGCAGCGTCACGAAGCGCCCGCCGTCGCCCGGCCAGCACTTCAGGACGGGCAGGGCCGCGAGGTCGACCTCGTCGCCGCGCCGCACCACGTCATGGACCGGCGCGCGCGTGACGCGTCGCGGCGGCAACGAGGCGAGCTCCCGCAGCTTCGGCAGGTTCGACGCCATGCCGAGCACACCGCCGCCCAACTTGATGTCGAGTAGATCGCGCAGGCGGTTGGGGATCGCCTCTAGGGCGTCGACGCCGAGCGCCCAGGCCATGCGCTCACGGGTGCCGTAGAGGTTGATGGCGAGCGGCAGCTCGGCCCCCTCGACGTCCTCGAAGAGCAGTGCCGGGCCACCCGACTTGACCGCACGGTCGGCGAGGGCCGTGATCTCGAGCTCGGGCGACACGCGCTCCTTCACGCGCACGAGTTGGCCACGCGACTCGAGCAGCGCCAGGAAGGCCTGCATGTCACGAACGTGCATGGACGGCCACCTCCTCGTTCGTCCGTGGCGTCGACTCCGAGCCGGCCAGGACGTGCGCCAAGAGCGAGCGCAGCGTCTCGAGGCCCCGCCCCGTCTTCGCCGACACCGCGACGGCCTCGCCGTAGCGCGTCGCCAGGTCGCGCGTCACCAGGGGGTCGGCCGCGTCGGCCTTGTTCAGTACGACCAGCCGCGGCACGCGCAGCTCGAGCTCGTCGAGGATCCGCTCCACGGCCGTGACCCGGTCGGGCGCACCGGGCGCGGCGGCGTCGACCACGTGCAGCAGCAGGTCGGCATCGTGCAGTTCCTCGAGCGTCGCCCGGAAGGCACTCACGAGCTCGCTGGGCAGGTCGCGGATGAAGCCCACGGTGTCGGTGAACAGCACGGTCGCACCCCACTCGCCGCGCTCCGGCAACCAGCCCTCGCGCGTCGTCGGCCGCAACGTCGCGAAGAGCGCGTCCTTGGCCAGCACGCTCGACTTCGCCAGGGCGTTGAACAGCGTGGACTTGCCGGCGTTGGTGTAGCCCACCAGCGCCACCACCGGCGTCGGCCCGTGCGTGCGACCCTTGCGGCCCTCGCTGCGGCGCCGGCTGATGGTGTCGACGTCGCGCTCGAGCGCGGCCAGGCGCTCGCGGATGCGGCGTCGGTCGACCTCGAGCTTCGTCTCGCCCGGACCGCGTGTGCCGATACCGCCGCCCAGGCGCGACATGGCCGCGCCGCGCCCGGACAAGCGTGGCAACTGGTACTGCAGCTGCGCCAGCTCCACCTGGACCTGCGCCTCGCGGCCACGGGCATTCTGCGCGAAGATGTCGAGGATCACCTGCGTGCGGTCGAGCACCTTCAGCTTCGTCGCCTTCTCGATCTCCCGCGCCTGAGCGGGCGAGAGCTCGCGATCGAACACCAGCAGGTCGGCGTTCTCGTGGAATGCCGCCGAGACGACCTCGTCGAGCTTCCCGCGACCCACCAGCGTGCGCGCGTCGGGCGACGAGCGCGACTGGAGGACCTCGAACGCCACCACGCCGCCCGCGCTGCGCAGCAGCTCGGCCAGCTCGTCGAGCCGGGATTGCGCCTCGAGCGGGCCCTCACCCGTGTCGAGCCCCACCAACACGGCGCGTTCCTCGCTGCCACGGCGCACGTCGCGGGCCCGGTACGCCCGCGCCAGCTCCTCCTCCAGGGCCGCCACCCGCTCGAGCACGTCGCCGCGTTCGAGCGTCGCGAAGTCCGTGGGCGCATCGATGAGCCAGTCCTCCTCGTCCGACGTCGGCGGTGCGACCGTCGCGACGTGGGCGAGCCCGAGTTCGGGTGCGCCGTGCGAGCCGGCACGCACGTCGACGGCGACCATCAGGTCGAGGCGGTTCAGGAACAGGCTGGTGAGGTCGGCGCGCGACAGCCCACCCTCCTTGAGGTGCACGTGGATCAGGCGCAGTCCGGCGAGGCGCGCCTCGGCCTCGCCCGCCGCGGGCGGCAACGGGCAGTGCTCCGCGTCGCCGGCGGCGACGGTGATCACGCGGCCGCGTCGGTCGATCAACACCGTGACCGGGCGACCGAGGTCGAGCGCGAGCTCCGCCATCGAGCGCGCGAGTTCGCGCGATACGGCGTGCTCGGGCGCCACGCGGCGGCGATACAGGTTGGAGAGGCGTTTGATCTGGGCGGGCTTGCAGCCGGCGAGCTGACCGTGGACCTTCTCGATGAGGCGGCTCCTCTCAGACGCCCGCGGGTTCCCTTCGAGGGCACGGACGCCGTCACCGACGTCAGGCTAGCACGTGCACCCGCGTGGTAGCGTCGCCTCGTGCCGGCCCGTCGACCTTCCGTGATCCTGACGCTGGTGGTGTTCGCGTGGTTCGCGTCGAGCGCCGTCGGCACGGCCGGTGGCGAGGCACTCGAGGCGCGCCTGCAGGGGCCGTTCCGCTTCGTGGAGGCGGGCGGCGTTGCGCGAGCGCTCGGGGCGCCGCTGGTGAGCGGGCTCGACGGGTTGACGCTGCGGGCCGACGCCGGCGTCTTGACGGTGTTCGCCGGAGCACCCGACGCGATCTGGCAACCCCGCGGCGCGGCGGCGCCGATCGAGGTGGCCTCGTTCTCACCGCCGTTGCGCGTCGATGACACCTGGTACCTGCCCGAGGACCTCCTCCAGGTGCTCGGCATCGCGCTCCTCGGCGACGAGGCGCTGCTGCCGGACGGGCGCCGCCGTGCGCTCACCTTCCCGGCACCACCCCCCGCGGCAGAGGCCGCGACGGCCGAGGTGCTCGAGCTCGCCCCGGCCGTACCAGCGCTGCGCCTGTACGCCGCCTCACCCGCCGGCGCGCACGCGGTGAGCCTCCTCGCCGTCGACCTCGGCATGCTGGCACTCGCGTTCCCGGACCAGCAGGAGGCCCTCGACGCGAGCCTGCGTGAGCATCTCGGCACGAAGGCGCTCTACCTGGCGATCACCAGCCTGGGAGCGTCGGCCTGGGACCCCGCGCTGTACGTGCTCCAAGACGGCTTCGAGGTGCTGCTCGCGGCACCGTTCGACGTGCAGGTGCTCGCGGGCGACCCCGGCGACGTCCGGCCCGGCGCCCCGGTGGCGGCCGTCGCGTTCCTGCCCGCGGGTTTCGATCTCAGGCGCCCGATCACGATCCGCTGGGCCGGTGCGACCGGCACCCTGACGCTGAGGCGCTGATGGTGCCGCGGGGTGTACCGTGGTCGGTGAGCGTCGATCGCACCGCGGCCGCAAGGTCTGCGTGAGTGGAGGCAGCAGCATGCCCGTCGTGATCCTCAGCAGCGCGCGAACCCCGATCGGGGCCTTCCAGGGCGCCCTCGCCCCGTTGAAGGCCTCGCAGCTCGGCGCCGTCGCGATCGCCGGCGCGCTCGAGCGCGCCGGCGTTGCCCCGGACGCCGTCGACCTCGTGCAGTTCGGCAACGTCTTGTCTGCCGGCATGGGGCAGGCACCGGCGCGGCAGGCCGCCCGCTTCGCCGGGCTCGGCGACGCCGTGCCGGCCGTGACCCTCAACAAGATGTGCGGCAGCGGGCTCGAGGCGCTCATCCAAGGGGCGCGGGCGATCCTCGTCGGCGACGCCAGCGTCGCCGTCGTCGGTGGCATGGAGTCGATGACCAACGCGCCCTACGTGATACCCGGCGCGCGTGGCGGGCTGCGCCTCGGTCACGCCCAGACGCTCGACAGCATCCTCGTCGACGGCCTGCTCGACGCGTACGACGGCAGCCACATGGGGAACTGCGCGGAGCGCTGCGCCCGCGAGTACGCCTTCAGCCGCGAGGATCAGGACGCCTACGCCGTGCGCTCGTACCAGCGCGCCCAGGCGGCGACCGTCGACGGCAGCTTCGCCGAGGAGATCGTCTCCGTCGACGTGCCGGGCCGGCGCGGCGCCGTGACCACGGTGTCGATCGACGAGGGGCCGAGCGCGGTCGACTTCGACAAGCTCACGAAGCTGCGCCCTGCCTTCGAAGAAGCGGGGACCGTCACGGCCGCCAATGCCAGCACCATCAACGACGGTGCCGCCGCGCTGGTGCTGGCCGACGAGGCCGCCGCCCGCAGCGACGGCCGCAGCATCGCGGCGCGCCTGGTGGGGTGGAGCGTCCACGCGCAGGCCCCTGGCGACTTCACGACGGCGCCGATCGGTGCGCTGCGAGCGCTCTTCGAGCGCACCGGCTGGCGGCCGAGCGACGTCGACGCCTTCGAGATCAACGAGGCCTTCGCGGTGGTGCCGATGGCGGCCATGACCGCGTTCGAACTGCCAGCCGAGCGCGTCAACGTGTTCGGCGGCGCCGTCGCGCTCGGGCACCCCATCGGAGCGTCGGGTGCGCGCATCGTGGTGACCCTGCTCAACGTGTTGCGCCGCCGTGGCGGCAGCCGCGGCGTGGCGAGCATCTGCATCGGTGGTGGCGAGGCGTTGGCGCTGGCGGTGGAACTGGTCTGAGCGCCGCACCGGCCGGTGTGGCCGCCGAACGGATCAGTCGCGGCCGCCGTCGGTGTCGCGCGTCGGCATGCGGCCGCGCTGCACGGCTTCGGCGATCACGGCCGGCAGGCCCCACGCGACGATGTCGAACGCCACCGCGGCGACGTCGTAATCGACCTTGTCCATCCGTACGTCGACGCCTTCGTCGTCGATCCGCACCAGCGCGTAATCGGCACCGGGCTCACCGTTGAGCGAGAGCCCGACCGACCCGGGGTTGACCACCCAGCCGGCGCTCGCGACCTTGCGGAAGTACGGCACGTGCGATCCGCCGCAACTCAAGATCGTGCAGCGGTGGCTATGCAAGAGGCGCGTCAGGCTGATCGGGTCCTGCTGCAGGTTGATCCGGTCGGCCGGATCCTCGGCCGAGCCGTGGAACCAGCGCAGCCGCCCAGCGGGGGTGCCGAGTCGGCGCTGGACCGGCAGGCTCCGCAACCACGTCACGTGGTCGGCCTCGATGACGGTGCGCGTCCACTCGATCGTCGCGTCGGCGACGCCGGCGCGTTTGGCGCGCGTGGCGAAGCCGTAGGCGATCCGCTCGTCCGCCTCGCCGAGCGTGCACATGATGTTCGACGAGCGGATCAGGTCGATGGTCTCGTTGGGCGCGGGCCCGTACCCGACGAGGTCGCCGAGACACACGATGGTCGTCGCGCCGGCGCGTTTGAGGGCAGCCAGTGCGGCTTCGAGTGCCAGCACGTTGGCGTGCACGTCGGAGATCAGCCCGATCAGCATCGAGTCACTCTAGCAGCCGCGCCCGGCCGTCGCCGAGCCACGACACGATGGCCGTGATCGTCGCTTCGGCGCACTCCTCGTGCGCGACGTGGCCGCACGCATCGATCCCCACGAAGCGCGCGTCGGCGAGCTCGCGGGCGAGCCGCTCGCTCTGCTCCGGCGGCACGATGACGTCGGCGTTCCCCGTCACCACCAGCGTCGGCACGCGCACCTGCGGGAGCTGCGGGGCGAGGTCGGGCTCGCGGCTCGCCTTGACGAGTTCCCAGAGCGCGCTGTCCCACCCCTCGACACCCAGCGCGCGGCGATAGGCGGCCTCGTCGACCGGATCGAGCGCGTCGGGGTCGAAGTAGGCGGCGCGCAGGAAGTCCTGGCCGGGCGTGCCCGCGAACTGGCGCATGATGAGCGGCCCGAGCCTGTTCAGCTGTGGCGTATGCAGGAGCGGTCGTGTCCACGCGGGCGCGCCGCCGCCGGCGTACACCGACGGGCTGACCAGCACCAGCCCAGCCACCCGGTCGGGATGCTCGAGGGCGACCTGCAGCGCCAGCGAGCCACCCGCCGAATGCCCTATGAGCACGGCGCGTCCGAGCCCGTAGGCGTCCATCAGGCCGAGCGTGAGCGCGACCTGCGCCGCCGGGCCGTACGGGCTCGCGGCTCGGCCCCACGAGCCGGCCTCCGGGCGCTCGGTCAGCCCGAAAGCGGGGCGATCGAACGCGAGGGCGACGCCGAGCCCCAGGTCGTGGGTCGCGAGCGCCTCGCCCAGGTGCCGCCAGGTGCGCGTCTGGCTGCCGAAGCCGTGCAGCATCACGATCCCGACGACGTCGCCCGCTGCGGCGCCGGCGCCGGCTGGCTCGAGTCCGGGGGGCCACGTCTCGACGTGCACGGTGAGGCCCTCGACCTCGACGAACAGCGACTCGGGACCGGCCAGCGCCGCGGGGCTGGCGACGTCGCGTAGCGCCGGGATCGGCACCAGGAACGGCCCCACCAGTGGGACGGCGAGCAGGAAGGCGAGCAACCACAACGAGACCTTGATGCGAAACGGCACGGCGACCATTGAACCATGTGGGCCCAACCACGCGCGCGGGCGCCGTGCCGGCCACTGGTACGCTTCGTGCATGCCTCAGCACCGGCCCGTCAGCACCTTCTCGCTGGTCGCGCGCGACCCCGCCAACGGTGACCTCGGTGTCGCCACCGCATCGAAGTTCCTGGCCGTGGGCGCGGTCGTGCCGTATGCCGTCGCCGACGTCGGCGCCGTCGCGACGCAGTCCTACGCCAACACCGGCATCGGTCCACGCGTGATGCGCGCGCTGCGGGCAGGCGTACCGCTCGACCTGATCGACGCCGCCCTCCAGGCCACCGACGACCAGATCGCGCTGCGGCAGTACGGACTCGTCGACGCGGTGGGGCGCAGCGTCAGCTTCACTGGCGACGGCTGTCACCCGTGGGCGGGCGGTGTGACCGGCGTCGGCTACGCCGCCCAGGGCAACCTGCTCACCGGGCCGGAGGTGATCGAGGCGCTGGCCGCCGGCTTCGAGGGTGCGCGCGGTCCGCTCGCCGAGCGCCTGATGGTGGCGCTGGCGGCCGGCGACCAGGCCGGCGGCGACGCACGCGGCCGGCAGTCGGCTGCGCTGCTCGTGGTCCGGGCCGAGGGCGGCTATGGCGGCCTGAACGACCGCTACATCGACCTCCGCGTCGACGACGACCCGGATCCCGTGCCCCGCCTCCGCGGGTTGCTCGCGTTGCAGCGGCTCTACTTCGAGAAGCCGAGCGACGACGACCTGCTCGCCCTCGAGGGGGAGGTCGCCGAGCGCATGCTGCGCGTGCTCCGGTCCGCCGGGTTCGAGGTCTCGGCGCAGTGGGACGAGGCGGCCGAGCGCTCGCTGCGCGCCCTCGCCGGCGTCGAGAACCTCGAGGAGCGCATGACCGAGTCTGGCCGCGTGGACCGTGCGGTGCTCGAGTACTTCGAGCGCCAACACGACGCGTAGGTCGCGCCGCACATCCGACGAGTCGTGCCGCTCGTCCGATGCGTCGCGCGGCGCGTTCGAACCGGCGTCAGCTGCCGCGGTAGTCGGGGTCGCGCTTCTCGAAGAAGCTGGCGATGCCCTCCTTGGCGTCGTCGGTCGTGACGGCC
>SLSM01000152.1 GCA_007130445.1 Trueperaceae bacterium
AGGAAGCCGGCGCCCCCGAGGTTGCCCTGCACGGCCGACGCGAACGCGAGGCCGAAGGCCGGGAAGGCGGCGAACATGAGCCAGTCGTTCGCGTAGCGACGCGCGAACCACACGAGGCCACCGCCGACGGCGGCGAACATGAGCGCGCCGACCAGGCCGCCGCCGAGCGGCAACCAACCGAGCGTGCCCGCGAGGGCCAGGAGACCGACCGCGATCAGGCCGACGGCCAGCGCCGTCCGGCCCGTGTCCCGGGACTCCGTGTGCTGGGCGGCCGGGGCCGATGGCGACGAGCTGGGGTTCGATGGCATGCTGAGCCTCCTCGAGCACCCACCAGCTTACGGCGCCGCGCCAAGCGGGTCACGGGACGTTCCTCGCCCCGGAGCGTTAGGGTCGGGCGCATGGACAGCCTCATCGTCATCATGCTCGACGGCATCGCCGCAGACCACCTGGCCCACCATGGCGCGCGCACGCCGCACCTGCACGCGCTGGCCGAGCGCGGGCTACGGGTGGACCGCCTCGCGGCCGACGTGCCCGCGACCTCGCTGCCGGGCCGCACGTCCATCCTCACCGGCGTGGGCAGCGCCGAGCACGGCATCTACGGCAACGTCATCTGGGACGGCGAGCGCTTCCGGTACGCGAACCCTGACGACGTGCGCGTCCCTACGCTGCCCGGCCGCGCGCTGGCCGCCGGCCTCGACGTCGCCGTCCTCGGATACGGGATGGTGCGCCCCGAGGACGCCACCACCTTCCACCACGCCTGGTGGGCGAACGAGATGCTGCAGCGCGCCCGTGACGCCGAGCCGATCCCGGCCGACGAGGGCTGGCTGCGCACCTCGCGCCACCTCGATGGCAGCGGACGCATCGCCGCGCTGGCCGCCGCCGGCCTGCCGGACGG
Source organism: Trueperaceae bacterium (assembly GCA_007130445.1). GTDB lineage: Bacteria > Deinococcota > Deinococci > Deinococcales > Trueperaceae > CSSed10-48. Next base: position 896 of record SLSM01000152.1, read on the forward strand.
CGTGCCGGACGCGTACGCCGGCGACCGGATGCACTACCTGATGAGCGAGCTCACGGGCGACCAGACGATGCTGCAGTGGACGGCCGCGCTGGCGAGCGGCGCGGTGGCCGACGCGCCGCCTGACCTGATCGTCACCGAGGTGCTCACGCCGGACTCCTTGCAACACGTCGCCGGCTTCGAACACCCGTTCGCGCACTGGGCCGTGAGCTACGCCGACGCGTTGGTGGGCGAGGTCGTCCGCGCCCTGGACCGAGCGGGGCGCCTGGGACGCACCTCGATCATCGTGACCAGCGATCACGGCCACGGTCCGGTCGAGCGAGCGTTGTACGTCGACGCGCTGCTGCCTGGCGCGACCACGTCGTGCGAGGGCGGCGTGCTGTACGTCGCCGTCGACGGGCGTACCGAGGCCCGGCGGACCGAGTCGCACTTGGCCGAGCACGGCGTCGCGCGGCTGCCCGGCGACCACCTGCCGCCAGAGCGCCGCCACGACGTGGCGGCTTTCGTGGCCGCGGGGGCGACGGCCTTCGAGGCCACCGCGCCGACCGAGCGGGCGGGGGCGATCGAGGGCCCGTCGCGCTACGCCTCTGGCCACGGCTTCGCGCCCGGTACCCCGTCCGACGAGCGCTTCCTGATCGCGGCGGGACCGGGCATCCGGAGACGTAGACTCGAGCGCGCCGCGTCCGCCGACGTGGCCGCGACCATCGCAGCGCTGCTCGGCCTGACGTGGGACGTGCCGGGACGGTCGCTCGCCTGACGTGTCGATGACGGTCATGGGTCAACGTGCTCACGTGCACGCAGCATGCTAAGGTCCGGACGTCCGCCTTCGGCGCCCCACCTTCCGGGCCCGCACGTGTGTGCCGCACCACGCGACGGCCGCGCACGTGGGTCGTGAGAGCGCGCCGGACGACCACCTGCGACCGCACACCACGAAGGGATACCCGATGACGAGACGCACCCTGCCCACCGTGATCCTGGCCTTGACGGCCCTCTTGACCCTGCCCCTGCTGGCGCACGCCCAGGAGGGACGCCTGGTGGTGTCGCTCTCCAGCGACCCCACCTCGCTGTTCCTGCCGCGCGCCGCCGACCGCACCGCGACCAACGCCTCGCTGCCGCTCTACGACTCGCTGGTGTGGATCAACGAGGAGCTCGAGATCGAGCCGGCGCTGGCGACGAGCTGGGAGATCAGCGACGACGGCACCGAGTACGTGTTCACCCTGCGCCAGGGCGTCACGTTCCACAACGGCGAGCCCTTCACGGCCGAGTCGGTCGTGACCACCTGGCAGACCGGCAGCGACCCGAGCAACGACTACGCCAACTTCTACGACGTCGCCGACACCGTCGAGGCCATCGACGACTACACCGTGCGCATCACCACGCCCGAGCCGAACGCCGTGTTCCTGACGACGCTGGCGATCTCGTGGGGCATGGTCCCGCCGGCGTACATGGCCGAGGTCGGGATCGACGCGTTCGCGCGCAACCCCGTCGGCACGGGCCCGTTCCGCTTCGTGTCGCGCGCCGCGGGCGATCGCATCCTGATGGAGGCGAACCCCGACTACTGGCGCAGCGGCTACCCGTTGGTCGCCGAGCTCGAGTTCCGCGTCGTCCCCGACGCCTCGACCCGGCTGGCCGCCATCCAGACCGGCGAGATCCACATCGCCAACCGCCTGACGCCCGACCAGGCGATGTCGCTCGCGAACGCGAGCGGCGTCGAGGTCGTGTCGTACCTGAACGACCGCGCGTACTACGTCGGCTTCAAGAACGTCGGCGCCGGCGTCGGCACGCCACTCGAGGACGCCCGCGTGCGTCAAGCGCTGAACTACGGCAGCGACCGCTTCGGCATCATCGCGGCGATCTTCGCCGGCCAGGCCGAGGCGATCCCGGGCTTCGTGATCGAGGGCAACCTCGGCTACGACGCCGACCTGATGCCGCCCTTCCCGTTCGATCCCGAGCGGGCGAGAGCGCTGCTCGCCGAGGCCGGGTACCCCGACGGCTTCGAGATCTCGATGGGCTGCCCCGCGGACGGCTACGTGAACATCAACGAGGTCTGCCTGGCGCTGCAGCGCACGCTGGCTGGCATCGGCGTCGAGGTCAACGTCGAGTTCCGCACCACCAACAGCTTCTGGAGCGAGGCGCAGTACGGCGCCGTCGGCGCCATGTTCGTCGACAGCTGGTCGTCGACCATAGGCGAGGCCCTGCCGCGACTCGACGGCGCGCTGATGCCCGGCAACTACTACACCGCCTGGGAGGACCAGCGCTTCGCCGACCTGATCGACCAGATCGCCATGACGGTCGATCGCGACGAGCGCGCCGCGCTGTACCAGCAGATGCACGAGCTGATGCGCGACGACCCGCCGTTCATCTACCTGTACCAGCCGACGATCTTCGAGGCGGTCAGCGACCGCGTCTCCGGCTACAACCCGCGCGCGGCCGAGGAGTACTACCTCTTCCAGGTGTCGCTGGACTGACGC
>SLSM01000041.1 GCA_007130445.1 Trueperaceae bacterium
GCGCCCGGATCGAGAACAATGTGGGGTTCCCGAACGGTGTCTCCGGATCGGAGCTCACCCGCCGCGCGCGCTGACCGAGGAGCGTCGCTTCGGGGCCTCCATCGTGGCGCCGCGCAGCGTCGTGCGCGTGCGTCGCGCCGATCCGAATCGCATCGCCGAACTCGACGACGGCAGCAGCGTGAGTTGCGGGGCGGTGGTCGTCGCCACTGGTGTGCAGTACCGAGCACTCGACGCTCCCGGAGCAGCGGACCTCGTAGGCCGCGGCATGTACTACGGTTCCGCCACCAGCGTGGCCGAGTCGCTCCACGGCGAGGACGTGGTGGTCGTCGGCGGCGCGAACTCCGCCGGCCAAGCGGCGGTGTACCTGGCGCGCTTCGCCCGGCGGGTCACCATCCTGGTGCGCGCCGGATCGCTGGTGGAGCGCATGTCGAGCTACCTCGTGGAGCAGGTGACCTCGCTGGCCAACGTCGAGGTGCGCACCCGCACCCGGGTGATCGACGCGATCGGACGGGAGCACCTGGAGCGCGTACGCGTCACCGGTCTCGAAGGCGATCGCGAGTTGCCCGCGACCGCCATGTTCATCGTCATCGGTGCGCGACCGCGGTCGGTGAGGTGCGCGCCAGCTCGGTCAAACGTCGCCTCTGCGGTCGGTGAGGGGTCCGTGGCGATCCAGTTCGCACACGTCTACCAGTCCGGGTGAGGCGACCGGTCGCTCCTCATGCACGGTCGTGCGACGCCGGCGCGGACGCACGGCGCCGGCATCGGAGCCTCGCGAGGGAGCTCCCCGGCCACCTCGTCGAGGACCTCGGCGTCGGTGGACCGCACCGTGCGTGCTCCACGGAAGCGTCACCCTCGGGTGTCGGGCCTGTGGCGCGCGGTCGGCCGTCGACCCACCTGGCGACGCCGCGCGCTCCGGGGTCACCGAGGCGTACCCCGCGTCACGAATGCCTGCAGGAAGCACATCAGCCTGTTACCGATCGAACGCCACGTCGCCCGACGCTCCCTCGCGTCCTCGATCGCGCGTGACCGGCGCGTGACGGCCTGCGCTTCCCTATGCTTCTGCGCGAAGAGCACCTTGAACTCGCCCCACTCCATCGCCGTCTCCTCTCGGAACCGAAGACGAGCCTAGAGAGCGACGCGTCACAGAATCGTCTGCAAGAGCGTCAACGACGACGTGACGTTTTGACTATGCTGCCAAGACGGTGCTGGAGCTCTGGCTGTTCGGGAGCGTGCAAGCGACCCTCGCGGGTTCACCGCTGCAACTGCCAACCCGCAAGTCGTTGGCGTTGCTTGCGTATCTCGCCGTCGAGGGGGGCACCCACCACAGGGACGCGCTGGCTACCCTGCTGTGGCCAGAGCAGCACCAGGCGCAGGCCCTCGCCAGCCTTCGGCAGGCCCTGTACGCGCTGAGGCGGAGCCTCCCCGAGGGCCTCGTCGAAGGTGATCGCCATGCCCTGAGCGTCACCCGGGATGCGCTGTGGATCGATCTCTGGGCGTTCGACGCCTCGGTACGAGCCGTGCCACGGATGCCCACCGACGAGGTGTCCAATGACGATGTCGCTCGGCTGGAGCAGGCCGCGGCCCTGTACCGAGGGGACGTCATGCACGGCTTCACGCTGCGTGCCTGCCCAGACTTCGACGCGTGGCAGGTGCGCAAGGCCGACGCGTATCGACAGACGTTCCAGGGCGTGCTCCGCACGCTCGTCACCTGGTACGCCGACGAGCGGGACCCGGAGCGCGCGATCGAGCACGGCCGGACGTTGCTACGCCTCGACCCATACGACCAAGCGGAGCATCGTCGGCTCATGCTGCTGCTTGCCCTTGCCGGTCGCGAGGCCACCGCGATCAGACAGTACGAGACGCTCGTGACGCTGTTGGCCACCGAGCTGGGCATCGAACCAGATGACGAGACGAAGGCGGTCCACGAAGCCATCAAGCGCCATGACGTCGACGCGCTCGTGCGACGAGGACCCGCAGGCGCTCCCCTGAGTGGCATCGCTCGCCGCTTCGCCGAGCCGCCGCGTGACGATACCGACGACACCGCGCATGCGTTGCCGCAGCGAGGACGGAGCAACCTACCACCGCAACCCACGGATCTCGTCGGCCGACACCAGGACCTGCGGGATCTCACCGCTCTGCTGGCGAATCCAGCGGCTCGCATGATCACCATCGTTGCGCCGGGCGGCATGGGCAAGACGCGGTTGGCCCTGGCCGTCGCCGAGCGGCAGGTGGCGAACGAGACGTTCCCAGACGGGGTGTTCTTCGTGCCGTTGCCATCGGTGCGCACGGTCGGCTTTCTGGCACAAGCCGTTGCCGACGCGATGGACATCAAGCTCCTCGGTCGTGACGAACCCGCTCGGCAACTCGCGCGGCACCTGTCAGGACGGAGCGTGCTCCTGGTGTTGGACGGCGTCGAACACGCATCGAGCGCCGGCGGCCTCGTGTCGGAGCTGGTGGCACGCGCACCCGACATCAAGGTGCTGGTCACCTCACGGGAACGCCTGCACGCCCAGGAGGAGTGGTTCTACCAGCTTTGGGGCATGGACGTGCCCACCGACGCGCTCGACGTCGACGATCTGAGGACGTTCGGTGCGGTCGAGCTCTTCGAACGCTGCGCCATGCGGGCCGATCCGCACTTCGACCTGGGCAGGAACGGCCAGGACGCCGTTCGCATCTGTCGGTACCTGCAAGGCATGCCGTTGGGCATCGAACTCGCGGCGGCCTGGGTGACGACCATTCCGTGCAAGGACATCGCAGATGAGATCGACCGGGATCGCGGCTTCCTGGAGAGCCGAGCCTCCACGGTCGCGGACCGGCATCGGAGCCTCGAGGCCGTGTGCGAGTACGCCTGGCATCAGGTGAGCGAAGCCGCACGATCGACCTTCGAGAAGCTCTCGGTCTTCAGGGGCGGCTTCACCCGGCAGGCAGCCGAGCAGGTGGCCGGGGCTTCGCTGCCGATCCTCGCGGCTCTGGCGGACCGTGCGCTCATCCGCCTGCGGGGTTCAGGTCGCTACGAGATCCACGAGCTCCTGCGGCAGTTCGCCCAGGCGAAGCTCGAGGTGCAGCCGAACGCATACCGAGAGGCCGAGCGGGCCCAGGCGATGTACTGCGCAGACATGCTCGCCGAACTCACGCCCGACCTGAAGAGCGCACGGCAGTTCGAGGCGCTCGACGACATCGCTGCCGACATGGACAACGTCATGAGCACCTGGGCGTGGGCCATTCGCCATCGGGATGTCGAGACCATCGGCAAGCTGGCGATGGGATTCTTCCTCTACTGCGAGATGCGCGGCTTGGCGCAGGTGGGCAACGAGGTGCTCCAGCGGGCGATCGACGCTATGGAAGC
>SLSM01000415.1 GCA_007130445.1 Trueperaceae bacterium
GTGCGCGAGCTCCGCGGCCAGGATCGTCTCAGCCGCCGCGAGGCGCTCGCACTCGTCGAGGCCGAGCTCGGCGTACAGGCGCGGCGCCAACACCTTCCCGTCGGCATGGTGAAGCTGCTGCGGGGGGCGACGCGTGCGTTGCACCCGGGGCTGCACGCGCTGCTCGACCTCTCGTTGCACGAGATCGAGCGCGGCGGCGACCCCGAGGACGAGCCGGATCGCGCCACGTGGGTGGGTTCGACACGTGTGGCCGACGTGGTGCGTGCGTGGGCACGCGAAGGGACCGCCCCCGCCGCCTGAGGCCACGTGTCCACCCCCGGTGTGCATCCGTCGCGCCACGGTGTGTGGCGCGCCTGTACGCTTACGGGAATGGTGCAGACGTGGCTGGTGCAGGCAGGGCATGGCCGATAGGGTGGGGACCACCACGACGAGGAGCGAGGCGGTCGATGCTGCGCTCGCCACGGCCGTCGGTCGACTGGACAGCGTCGGTCGCGACGAGCTCGACGACGCCGTCGACGAGGCGCTCGCGGCCTTCGGCAGCGCGGTCGGCGCAGACCGCGCGTACGCGTTCAGCTACGACTTCGCCGCGGGCCTCTGCCACAACACCCACGAGTGGTGTGCCGTGGCGGTCGAGCCGCAGATCGCGATCCTCCAGGCGTTCCCGCTGCAGCTGGTGCCGGAGTGGGTGGCGCGCCACCGCGCCGGCGAGGCGATGGACGTCGCCGACGTCTTCGCGCTGCCGCCGGACAGCGGTGTGCGGCACACGCTCGAACCGCAGGGAATCAAGAGCCTGGCCAGCGTGCCGATGATGGTCGGTCCGACCTGCATCGGCTTCGTCGGCCTCGATGCCGTGCGCCGTCACCGGATCTTCGGTGCGAGCGACCGCGCCGGTCTGGTTGCCGTCGCCGAGGCCCTCGCGCGCGCCTACGTCAGGCTCGGCGTGGTGCCGACCGGTCAGCCGCTCGAGCCGTCAGCCGTGCACGACGCCATGCGGTAGCCACGCCCCGACCACCCAGTTCGGCGCGTCGACGACCTCGTGGACGTGCAGGTCGACCGCGACGCTGCACAGCGCGTAGGCCTCGTCGGCGCTCAGGCGGGTGGTGGCCATCAGGCGGTCGATCATCCCGGACACGGCGTCGCGAGCGGCGCCCATCAGGTCCGGACCAACGCCCGTGGTCACGAACGAGCCGCTGGTGGCGCGGTCGCCAGGGGCCGCTCCGAAGGTCTCGAATGCGGGGAAGCGCAGCCGCAGGTCGCGGCGCAGCCTGAAGCGCAGCGCGATGCGCATGCGCGACTCGATCGCGGTGCCGCACACCTCGCCGTCGCCCTGCGCGGCGTGGGTGTCGCCGACCGAGAAGAGCGCACCCTCGACGCCGACGGGCAGGTAGAGCTTCGTTCCGGCGGTGAGGTGCTTGGTGTCCAGGTTGCCTCCCCAGGCGTGAGGTGGCACGGTCGGATGGGGGCCTGGCGTCGGCGGCGCGAGGCCGATGGTACCGGGGAACGGCGCGATCGGCACGTCGATGCCGTCGGCGAACGCTGCGGTACGTGCGCCGGGCGCGAGGTCCCAGTGCTTGAGCCAGGGCTCGGGGTACTGGTCGGCCAGCAGGCCGAAGCCGGGGATGAGGGCGGTCCAGCCCCAGCCGCTCATCGCGAGCTCGAGCACCTCTACCTCGAGCACGTCGCCGGGCCGCGCACCGCGCACGTACACGGGACCGGTCACGGGGTTCACGCGCGCGAAGTCGACGGTGGCCAGGTCGGCGGCGCTCGATCCGGGGCCGAGTTGACCGCCGGACGCGTCGGTGGTGTCGAACTCGACGCTGGCGCCGTCGTCGACCTCGAGCGCCGGTGGCTGCGCCAGGTCCCACACGTGGTGGTGCTGGTGTTCGTGGATGGTGTGGTCGCACGATCCGATGCCCATGTCGCTCCTCGTCTCGTGACGGCATCGCTCGCGAGCCGTCCACTCCTGTGGGATGCGGCATCATGCCACGACCTGCATCCCGGCGCCACGGAAGCGGGGGCGCGGTACCAGCGGCGGCGCAAGCCGTCTACGATGCGCGCATGCGACGCGCCGTGCCCTACCTGCTGCTGGCGGGTGCGGCGCTGTTCTGGGCCGGCAACTTCACCACCGCCCGCGCGCTGCGCGACGCCTGGCGGGCGCTGCCACTGAACGCGGTGCGCTGGCTGGTGGCGCTGGCGGTGCTGCCGTTCACGTGGGGCTCGCTCCGGGCCCACGCGGACACGCTGCGGCGCCACGTGCTCTGGCTGGCGGCGCTGGCACTGACGGGCGTGGTGCTGTTCCAGACCTTCCTGTATCAGGCATTGGCGTCCAAGACGGTCGTGACGGCGGCGCTGATCGCGGCCAACACGCCGCTCGCGATCGCTCTCGGCGCCTGGTTGGCGTACGGCGAGCGACTGTCCGGACGCCAGGCGCTCGGCATCGCGGTGGCGTTCGCCGGGGCGCTGGTGGTGGTCGCTAGGGGAGACCTGGGCGCGCTGCTGGCTCTGCGGCTCACGCCCGGCGACCTGTGGATGCTCGCGGCCGTCCCGTGCTGGGCCGCCTACTCGCTGATGCTGAAGCGCACGCCGGCGGGGTTGCCGCAGGTGACGGTCGTGGTCGCCACGAGTGCGCTCGGCGCGCTGATGCTGCTGCCGCTCGCGGCGTGGCGCCTCGCGGCCGGCGACGTCGTGACGCTCACGCCGGCGAGCGTGGCGGGTGCGCTCTACATCGGCGTGTTCGCCGGTGCGCAGGCGTTCGTGCGCTGGAACCGTGGCGTGGCCGCGGTGGGCGCGACGAGGGCGGGGCTGTTCCTGCACCTGATGCCGCTCTTCGCGGCGCTGCTCGGAGTCACCTTCCTCGGCGAGCACCTGGCGTCGCATCACCTGGCGGGCGGGGCGCTGGTGATGATCGGGCTGCTGCTGGCGAGCGTACGTGGGCGCGAGGGAAGGACTTGACAGATCGCGAAGGCGTCCCCTAAACTTTTGGAATCAGTTCCACTGGAATCGGTTCCACGAGGGAGAGCGTCCTGACGTGGCAGTGAAGAAGCCGTCGATCCACGACATCGCGAAGGAAGCCGGCGTCGGCGTCGGCACGGTCTCGCGGGTGCTCAACGAGCGACCCAACGTGGCCGAGGCCACACGCGTCAAGGTCGAAGGCGTCATGGAGCGGCTCGGCTACCGCCCCACCTTCGCCGCCCGTCACATCCGCACGGGCCGCTCCCAGCTCTTCGGCTTCCTCACCGACCAGGTCACCACCACGCCGTTCGCGCACGACCTCATCAAGGGTGCGCAGGCCCGCGCTCGGCAAGCCGACCGCATGCTCATGGTGATCGACGCCGACGGCGA
>SLSM01000344.1 GCA_007130445.1 Trueperaceae bacterium
CGCGAGCTCGGCCGCGCCGGCCGCGCTGCGCCGCGCGCCCTCCAGGAAGCGTAACGTCGCGTCCCAGTCGTACCGACCCGTGAGGACGACCAGCTGGTTGTCGGCGCGGTAGCGGCGGTCCCAGTACCCGCGCACGCGCTCCACGTCCAGCGCTCGCAGCGAGGCCTCGGTACCGAGCACGCCGCGTCCGAACGCGTCGGCGTCGAAGTACGCGCGCGCACCGCGTTCGAAGGCCACCGCGTCGGGCCGGTCGGCGTACATGGCGATCTCCTCGAGCACCACCTGCCGCTCGAGCTCGACGTCCGCTGGCCGCAGCGCCGGCCGGAGCATGCCGTCGAGCAGCTCCAGCAAGGCCGGCGCCGCCTCGGGGAGCACCGCCCCGTAGTACACGGTCCGCTCCTCCGAGGTGTAGGCGTTGTAACGCGCGCCCAGCGCGTCGAACGCCTTCGACACGTCCGAGCCCGTGCGGCGCTCGTCGCCCTTGAAGCACAGGTGCTCGAGGAAGTGCGACACACCGTGCTCATCGATGCGCTCGTCGCGCGATCCCGTCTCGACGACGACGCCGACGGCGGTCGAGGCCGCGGCGGGGTTGTGCTCCCCCACCACCCGCAGGCCGTCGTCCAAGACGGCGTGGTCGACCCGCAGGCCGCTCACGGCGCCACCGGCGTGCCGACGGGGCCGAGCGTGACGCTGGTGAAGCGCGGCTCCGGCGTCTGGGCGAGGAACGCGTTGACGTCGTCCAGGCCCAGAGCGTCGAGCGCGGCGTCCACCTCGCTCAGGCTGCGGGCGCGCCCCAGGTGCATCACGTCGTTCGCGAGGCGCGAGGCACGCGCGCCCGACGCCTCGCCCGACATCACCAGCGACGAGCGCAGTTGCACGGCGGCGCGCCCCAGCTCGTCGGCCTCGACGCCGTGGCGGAGACGCGCGATCTCGGCGGCGACCACGGCGACGGTCTCGGCGGCGCGCTCCGGCGTGGTCCCGGCACGCGCCACCAGGTACGCGTGGCCACGCACCAGGCGCGTGCCCGCCGACACGCTGTAGACCAGGCCGCGCTTCTCGCGCACCTCGCTGAAGAGTCGCGCACCCATGTTGCCGTCGAGCACCGCCAGCGCGAGCTGCTGGGCGTACCAGCCGGGGTGGTCGAGATCGACCGCCGGTGTCGCCATGCCGATCTGGACCTGCGCGCTGTCGGCGTGCACGCTGCGCTCGTGCGGAGCGCGCACGCGCGGCGCCGGCAGGGCGCGCGAGGCTCCACGCCAGGCGCCGAAGGTCGACTCGAGCAGGGCGGGCAGCGTCGTGAGGTCGAGGCCGCCGGCGATGGCCAGCACCGCTCCCGTGGGGCCGATCCGCTCGGCAGCGTCGGCGCGCACCGCGGCGGCCGTCAGGCGCTCCAGGTGGCCGCGCTCGCCGTACGCGCTGCGGCCGTGCTCGCTCTCGAAGTAGGCCGCCACCAGCGCCTCGCCCGCGAGCTGCGACGGCGAGTCGAGCGTGGCGTCGAGGTCCTGGAGGGCGAGGGCGCGCACGCCCTCGAAGCTGGCGTCGCCCAGGTGGGGTGCCCGCACCGCGTCCGCCAGGAGCGGCAGCACCGCGGCGAGGTCGCGCTGCAAGAAGGCGGCCGAGAGGCTCAGGGTCTCGCGGCCGACGCCGCCGCCGCGGCGCACGCCGAGGGCGTCGAGGGCGTCGGCGTAGGCGCGCGCATCGCGCTCGCCGGCGCCGCGCTGTAACCACTCCGAGAGGATCGCGGCGCTGCCGATGCCGTCCGCGGGGTCGGTGGCCGACCCGACCGGGAGCAACAGCACCAGGCTGACCGTGGCCAGCCACGGCATCGGCTCGGCCACCACGCGCAGGCCGTTGCCGAGCCGGACGTCGAACGGGGGGAAGGAATCGGTCACGCCGGGGAGGATAGCACCGGCGTCTGCGCGCCGACGTCGCGCTGCGCGGGCGTCTGACACGGCCCCAGAGGCGGGCGCCCGTTACCCCGGCCGGATGATCAGCTCGGAGACGAGCGACGGGCGCGGGAGCTCGAGCAGAGCGACGATCTGCGCTGCCACGGCGTCGGGCTGCACGAACGCCGACGGCTCGTAGGCGGCGCCCTCGGCAGCCCGCACCGCCTCCTGCATCGGCGTCGCGGTCCGGCCCGGGTAGACGGTGGTCACGCGCAGCGCGTCCTCCTCCTCGCGCAGGGCATCGGCCAGGGCGCGCAGCGCGAACTTGCTGGCCGCGTACGCCGACCAGCGGGCCTTCGCCTGCCGCCCGGCGCCGCTGTTGACGAACACCACGTGACCGCGGGCATCACGCAGGTTCGGCAGCAGCGCACGCGTCAGCGCGTACGGCGCGCGCACGTTGAGCGCGTAGTGGTCGTCGAGCGCCGCGGTGTCCACGTCCGCGACGCGCCCCAGCGTGATGAGGCCGGCCGCGTGCACGAGTGCATGGAGCGGCCGCCCGGCGGTGACCGCGACGAGCCGCGCCAGGTCGTCGTCGGCGGTGAGATCGGCGAGGCACGACTCGGCCTCCGCACCGAGCGCGCGGGTGCGCAGCGCCACCGCCTCGGTGCGCTCGCCGTCGCGCCCCTGGAGCAGCAGCGACCACCCCGCGGCCGCCAGCGACGTGGCGCAGGCCGCACCGATGCCGCTCGATGCGCCGGTGATCAGCGCCAGTCGCGAGCCCGTCTCGTTCGTCGTCATGCCGTCGCCTCCTCGTCTCCGTCGGCGGCAGCCGCGCGACCTCGGACGGTGCCACCGTTGGTGGCGGCGTCCAGGAACGCTCGCGTCGCGCGCTCCAGATCGCCGCTCCCCGCCAGGCTGGTGCCGACGAGCACCGCGTCGGCGACGCCGGCGAGCGCGCCCGCCTGGGCGCCGGAGGCGTAGCCCGACTCGGCCACCCACACGGCGTCGTGGCCGAGGGCGCGCCCGCGGGTGATCAGCCGCGGAGCGGTGGCGGTGTCGATCGCGAGGGTGCGCAGGTCGCGGTTGTTCACGCCGATCAGGTCGGCGCCTGCGGCCACCGCGAGGCCGAGCTCGGCCTCGTCGTGCACCTCGACGAGCGCGTCGAGCCCCAGCGTCCAGGCCGCGCGCAGGTAGGCGCCGAGCGCGTCCCCGAGCACCGCCGCGATCAGCAGCACCGCTGCCGCGCCGTCGGCGCGCGCCTCGAGCAGCTGCGCCGGATGCACCACGAAGTCCTTGCGAAGCAGCGGCAGGTCGACCGCGGCGGCCACGGCGCGCAGGTGTGCACGGTCGCCACCGAAGTGCCGCGGTTCCGTCAGGACCGAGAGCGCCGCGGCGCCGCCGGCCGCGTACGCCCGGCCGGCGGCGA